>CAWUMP010000031.1:0-14929 GCA_963923385.1 uncultured bacterium
GGGCATTGTTGCTTATCATCATGCCGCAGCGGGTGAGCTGATGACGCCCAACGTGGATGGCTGCGTGGCAAGCCCAGGTGATGAACGTGCCTTTGTTGGGCTGGCAGTCACACTTGCCAGTGAGGCGAGTCTATTAATTTCTATGCGATCTGCAGCGAGAGCGCGTGCACTCTCATTAGATTGGGATCGTGTGATCTATAGTTTTGAACATGCGTTATTTGCAGCCATTCAACCGCAGACATCGCAATCTACTCGACACGACGCATCAGCGGCTGCCCCATGCGTAGCGCCGCCCCCGGCTGGTTTTCAGCGCACACTGCGTAGCCCTTGGGCGCGAAGACGATGATGGTGGATCCATGCTCAAACCACCCCATTTCTTCACCCCGTTTGTACGTCGCATTGCACTCAATCTGATTTGGACCTTGATAACGTAAATGCAGCAAGGTATCCAAAAAATGCAAGCGGATACTCGCGACCAAAATCGCTGCAACGGGCACCATGACCAGTGGAGCGCCATCGGGCAAACGGGTTTGCACCACCGCACGTTCGTTACGACAAAACAATCGCTCCACGCGCTTCAGAGCAATCGGATTGACATTCCAAGTGTCTCCAGAGACATACACCGTACGCGTAACATGCAAGTCGCTTGGCGCATGAAAGCGGTGATACATGCTCGATTTAATTCGCAAAGTGACATAGGTGCTGTCTCGACAGATCGAGACCAACTCGGGTGTCGGCAAGAGGTCCTCCAGTGTGTAAGGAAAGCCCTTGGCTTGATAAAGCCGCGTGCCATCGACCAACCCTTGTGCACCGACAATTGCATCACACGGACTCACCAACACCAAAGGGTCGGGATCAATCGGCCGAGCACTTGGTTTTAATTCACGGATAAAACATGCATGCAAACTCGGAAAAGACTGCACGCGAGATTCACGCAAGTCGAGATCGGCAAAGCAGCGCCAAATCGCAATGGATATTCGACACAACCATGGATGTTCGATTTTGCTAAACCATCCCATCCACAAGGTCAACGCGCGCCGTGGAATTCGGTTCGTAAGCAAAAAATTTAAATCTTCATTCAGTAATTGAATCAGCAATTTTAGTGTTCGCATCCGTGAATAAGTCCTATGTCGTACTCTGTAAGGAAACACTATGACGATTGAGTTGATCGCCCACACATTGAATACCATCGGCACCAGCGGTACCGTACTGGGTCTGACTGCGGCGGCTGGTGCAGCGAGCCTGTTGCCTGCCGCACAGCAACGAATCGCGCTGTCGTTTGCCAAACACCCCTCCCTTGCAGGACATCCGCGCACTGCAAGGCGTATCGCGCAACTGCTGCCGTATTACGCTTACGATGAACAAACGTTCTTTGCGTGCGATGACGCACCTTTGTTGATTCAAGACAGGCGACGCGCTGGATTTGCAAGACTGCATGCGCTGTATCAGGAAAGATTTTCTAAAGGCATTGAGGCAGCCAACGCACTGCGACACGGATTGTCTGATCTGCAATTCACCTCGAACTACCGCGTGCCATTTCAATTTAGCCAACACGTAAAAACGCATTTGGCTGCTGGGCCTTTTGTGCAATCTTCTGCGGGGGTCACCGTCAACGACCTTGACGGCAATTGTTTCTACGACCTGACCGGATCGTATGGCGTCAATCTGCTTGGCTACGATTTCTATAAAGCATGTATTGCTGAAGGTAGTGCCGCGGTCCAGACCCTCGGACCCGTACTGGGTGCTTACCATCCAATTGTTTTGGATAATGTGCAGCGATTGCGCACGATCTCTGGTCTGGATGAAGTGTCGTTCCACATGTCGGGGACCGAAGCCGTGATGCAAGCGGTTCGCTTGGCGCGATACCACACTGGCAAAACGCACTTGGTACGCTTTTGTGGCGCTTACCACGGCTGGTGGGGCGATGTGCAACCCGGCGTTGGCAATCCATCGACCGCCCGCGAAACATACACCCTGAGCGAAATGAGTAAGCGGACGTTGAGTATTCTGCGTACGCGCTCCGATATTGCTTGCGTATTGATCAATCCATTGCAGGCCCTGCATCCAAACCAAGCGGCGCCTGCGGATGGTTCGCTGATCGATGGCAGTCGTCGCGCTGAATTTCAACGTGAAGCCTATACGGCGTGGCTGCAAGATTTGCGACAGATCTGTACCGAGCGCGGCATTGCGCTGATTTTTGATGAAGTCTTTGTTGGTTTTCGTTTGGCTCGTGCGGGTGCGCAAGAATACTTTGGGGTGCGTGCTGACATGGTGACGTACGGTAAAACTCTGGGGGGTGGATTGCCCGTTGGAGTGTTGTGTGGCTCGCATCATTGGATGCGTCGATTCAAAGATGATGCGCCCGCTGACATCTGCTTTGCGCGTGGCACATTTAACGCCCACCCTTATGTGATGGGGACCATGAATCGCTTTTTGCAGTTTGTTGAAACAGAAGAAGCGCATGCGATGTACGCGGCAGATGACGACTTGTGGAACGCGCGAGCCGCTGATCTGAATGCACGGTTGATCAACGCACGTGTACCGGTCCAAGTGGCGAACATGGCCTCGATTTGGACGGTGTTGTACACACAACCGGGCCGCTACCACTGGATGCTGCAATATTATTTGCGTGCGCAAGGCTTGGCCCTTAGCTGGGTGGGGACCGGGCGATTGATCTTCAGTCTCAATTACACCGACGCAGACTTTAATGAAGTTGCAGAGCGCTTTGTGAACGCTTGTCGCACAATGCAAGCCGATGGATGGTGGTGGAGCAACGCTAAGCTCACCAACAAAGCGATCCGGCGCCGCGTCTTAAAAGAATCGATACGGCACCGGTTAAGATGGTTTAACAGATCTGCTTAAGCACCGTGACTCGCATGATCCGGATCAATCAACTGGCCTTGTAATAAGTACAGCGGTGCTTTGCAATACAACTTTGCGTCATGAAATGGATCGGTCAAAATTTTAGTGCACCAAACCAAGCCAGCTTGCACATCACGCAAGAAAAACAAATGCACTGTGCGAAACAGTAATCCACCGATGCCAATCCACAACCAAAGTAATCCAGTGTTATGAATAAACTCGACTGAATTGCTATGCGGCGTCATTAACCCAAAAAAACTTGGCGCTACATATAACGCCAATGGTGACAGCGCCCAGATACTCATCAGCACGACTTTACGCTTTAAGTTATAGCCCACTTTAATTTCTTCTTTGTACTCATGCGTGGCACGATTAATATGGTCGTAGCCCTTTGGCTCAAAGAAAAAATGTCCGGCTTGGCGACTGGTCATCGACACGAGCCAAGCCAATACCGCAGCCAATGCTGGATCAATAAACAACAACACATAGGCGCACAGAAAACTCACGGCGCTGACAAAATGCAGCGACTGGTTGATGCGACTGTGATGGTAGTAACGGTGATCGTCCCAACGTTGCTCGTGTAGCTCTGAAAAAAAACCACGCATGATCTCTCCGCAATAGTGTGTGACCTGTTTCAGCTTAGGGCAAAGGTATTACGCGAATGCGACAAGGCTGTTGCAAATTCAAGATGATTTGATGACACGACAAAGACAGCGCCGATCACCCGGTGGTGGTGGTGCAGCCCAGTCTATGGATTACACCCCGATCACGCCACCATCTTCGCGTGTGATCACGATGGTTGCAGAACGCGGACGACCTGCTGGTCCGTACCCCACATTGCCTGGCCATCGGCTTTGCAAATTAAACGCTGCTGCACGACCAAGCGCGGGGGTGTCTTCACCCGGATGTTGAATATTGACGAACAACGCCTTGCCATCCGGCGATTCTGTCAGCCCAGTCACTTCGGCACCTTTGGGCGCAATTAAAAATCGACGTAAACGTGCTTCACCCAACAACGCACCCACAAACGTGTCTTGTTTACCATCACGTAACGCACCATCGACCCGCTGTTGGTTCAAGGCCACAGTTTTTCCACCGTCTCCGACACGACCCGGAATTGCTGCCAGCAACATACAATTGGTTTCATCGGTCATGGCGCCATCATCGGTTTGAATCCAACAGATGCCGGTCGCTTGACTAAACCACAAGCCATCGGGAGACGAAAAACTATTCTTGGCAGTTAAGCCAGAGAGATTCGCCGCACCGGCATCTTCTTCGGCACCAAAGACAAAAATATCCCAATAAAAATTTAATGCATGCGGCGCACCATCTTCACGGAACCGAATGATGTGTCCATTCGGATTTCCTGACTGCTTCTTACCATCTTGGTCGGTGTAGGCGCGCGGGTTAGCTGCATTGACGTTATTCAGTGTGCGCGTGTTGTTATTGGTCAGTGAAAAATAGACTTCACCGTTGTGCGGATTTACCGCACCCCACTCCGGGCGATCCATGGGCGTAGCGCCAAGTGCATCTGCTGCCAGCCGGGTAAACACGTACACATCGGCTTGGCTTTGGAAGGCAAAGTTTTTTGCGTGGGCAATGGCCGCTTGTTGCACGCTCATTTCAAGCCACTGACCTTTGCCATCGGCATCAAAACGCGCGACGTACAAGGTACCTTCGTTTAAGTACTTGTCACCGGCTTGCATCCCACCACCAACATCGCGTGGATCCCAAACTGCTGCCGTCACAAATTTGTAGATATATTCGTTTCTTGAATCGCAGCCCATGTAAAACACCAACGGCTGACCAGCGCGAGGAATGCTGCACACTGCAGCTTCATGCGCCAAGCGACCCAATGCAATTCGTTTTGCGGGACGCTGATCTGGCGCGAGCGGATCCATCTCGACCACATAGCCAAAGGTATTTTCTTCCTGACGAAAATCTTCTGTTGGGCGATCACTGATTGCCGCTAAATTCCATCGCGAAAATCGATCATCTGTCATTGACACGGTGTGCCAACCTTGGCTGCGCTCAGTTTTTTTGGACGATGACAAAGGCTCGGTCACCACGCCATAGCGTTTGCGTGCTTGCAGTGTGCGCGCATCTATTGGAGCAGCACCGGCAGACAGTTGAAAATAATTTGCCCAATTTTCTTCGCAAGCTAAATAGGTCCCCCATGGCGTTTTTCCGTGACCACAGGGGTTTAATACACCGCGCGCCTGTCGACCCATCGGATCAAACCGCGTGACCATCAGCGCAAACACGTCAGCCTGTGCTGCTTTGGGTGCTGCAATTCGCACCGGGCTTAGCGGGGTAACGCGCCGGTGATAAGTCGAATTTGCCACCATTTGCCAGCCCGCGGCAGAACGCACAATCTCCACCATCGACACACCGTGCAAATTTATTTCCTTCATCACCTCATCCAATGGACGCGTGCCAAGATCCCAATTACCGAACTGATGAAATTTTTTTCCGCTCACGCCATTTGAAGTTTGACCATTGGGATGCAGAAAATGTGCATCTGCTGAGCTTTCGTGATTCACGCAAAGCACTGCGCGTCCGGTATCAACCGAGGTGTAATGCCCCTTGGCGTCGATAAAGTACAGATCCATGCCATCGTGATGATCACCAATGCGCCGAGACCAGTCATCTTGCTCGGTGCCCACACTTGAATAAGCACTCAAAGCCAGATCAAGCGGATCACCGCTGGCATGCAAGACGGTATATCGATAGCCTGGTGGCAACACCACACGGTCTTCCAGGCTTTTGTCGAGAGATGAAAAGCCAAGTGCGTTGTTTGGTGCAGCAGCCTCTTGGCCTAAGGTGGCGCAACCAGTTAGCACACTGGCCATACTGAGACCGACTCCGCCACGCAAAATCTGACGGCGCATCGGGCTGGATAAGCCTTGGTTGAGTACCGTCTGAAAATGGGTGTTGTCAGAGGGATTGAAATCATCATCTTGATCATGCTGAGACACGCGGACGCTCCACAGGTTTGTTCGACATAACGACTGGCACAGCAACTTCATGGTTGGGCTGAGGACTCGGCTCATCAAATTCGAGGGGTATAGACACTTGTTCCGGTGCAACCGTTTGTCGAACCAGTTGCATCTGGCCATCCATATGTTCAACCACGGCCGTGCAACTATCCACCCAATCCCCACAATTTAAATATTGGATTCCTTCAAGCTCACGAATCACGGGCGTATGAATATGCCCACAAATGACTCCATCAAAACCTCGACTACGCACGTGATGGGCAATCGCTCCTTCATAGCCCGAAATAAAACTTGCGGCACCCTGCACGTTACGCTTCGCGTAATCAGCGAGCGACCAATGTCCTGCGATACGAAAACGCCGACGCGTCCATGAAAGCACACGGTTTAAATGCAGCAGCATAGTGTATGACAGATCACCTAAGACCGATAACCAGCGTGCATAGGTTGTAATCTGATCGTACTCGTCACCGTGAATAACCAAGTAGCGCTTTCCATCTGCCGCCACATGCACGACTTGACGCTCAATGTAAATCGACCCAAACGCATGCTCAGTAAAGCGCCTTAGCGCCTCGTCATGATTACCGGGTACATAAATCACACGCGCGCCATGTCGCGCTGCGCGCAAAATCTTTTGAATGACCGTGTTGTGTTCTGGCGGCCAATAGATACCACGCTTTAAGGCCCAGAAATCAATAATGTCACCCACGAGGTACAGCGTGTCAAATTCGTAGTCACGCAAAAATTGCAACAGACGATTAGATTGGCAAGCACGCGTTCCTAAATGGATATCCGATAAAAAAACCGTACGAACACGCTGTCGCGATTCAGTCATGCGTGCCATCCTTTTTTTTACCGATAAATTGATACCAAGGCACACCCGAACCAAATAACCATGCGCTGTGTGCTAGATGTTCTTGTACGAGCATTGGCTGAAATACGTGACGTAAATAAGGCAAGTGGTCTGCACTCGGGTGGACGCCATCATGACCAAACCAAAGCGGCCAAAACGCCCTCGTGAATACGCCATGTTGACGTGCACCAGGTTCAGCGCAGCGGCGAGAGACATAAAAATCCACCACCCCAATCCGCCCCCCAGGGCGCAGCATATTTAAGGCCGCATCAATCGCCTTAAACCAATCTGGAATCATGGTCAGTGCGTAACTGAACAACACCACGTCAACGGGTTGCGCGGGGCACCACGTGGTGACATCCGCTTCAATGATTTGCACGTTGGTATACCCAGCGGCACGACGGTTGGCTTGATTGAGTAACGCAGGACATAAATCGACCAAGGTCACTTGCTCAAGGGTCGCAAGGCTCGGGTACAAATAATCGAGGCTCTTTCCTGTACCAGCGCCGAGTTCGACAAACCGTTCGTCGGGTTTGAGTGCAAGCGCTTCGACCAACGCTTGTCTACCGTGTAAGAGCGCTTCTCTGCTTTGGTCGTACGCATTGGCTTGTGGCGCATAAAACGCATTGAGCCGATCCGCCAAACCGGGCGCGCGTGATTGACCCCGTATTAACTGCCAAATCACCGCAGTGCTCAGTCCCACGATGTGAGTCGTTTCTCGTTAGGCAATGCGTGCAATATGAAAACCAGCATAGGTATGCACGCGGTCTTCACGTTGCAATTGTTCAGCGCGTTCAACATCTAATTGCAGCAGCGAACGCAACGGACGATCTGCGCCTTTGCCAGGGACAAGCACCGTATCCAAAAAACCGGGGTTGGCATGTGCGCTACGAAAAATAATACGGGCATCCGGACTGGCGCGTTTGAGAATCGCTGCCCATTCTCGACCTAACGCGCGCTCATTCACACTTGCCATCCAATCCATGTGATCGAGTAAAACAAACCGTGTAATGGGCTGGTCACCTGACTCTAGAAAATCCGTCACCGTGGTTGTTGTGGTGTGAATGCGCTCCACGCCACCCGCTTTCAGTTTCGCAAAACCCTGCGGGGTTAAATACTCCGGGCAACAGTCTTGGGCATATGCCCCATACAAATACAAACTCCAGAAATAATTACTCCGTGCTGGCAACTCACGAAACACCCAACCCAATGACTCACGCACAAATCCAGGCACACCGCCCTGATGCTGTCGACGAACTTCTTCATGTTGTGACACGGGCACGCCCAACAAACTCATGGTGAATTGTCGCGACAAGGCCCAATCCAAACTCCCGTTCCACATCGCAGGTTCAACGCGCGTGTCGTAAATTTTGCGTTGCGTAGCCAAGTTCTGCGCGGCAAACAGCTCGTTCAGCGCTTCACGTAATCGCGGTCGAAACGCTAACCACCCACGAAATGCGCGAGCCACGAGTCCCGATAACCCGTGACCATACAAACCCGGTGCACCGCTCATCCAATGTGCATGCCGCCGCCAGTACTGCGCTGCATACGGCGAGAGGTGCGGCGCAAGCGCCTTCTGATATATGGCACGAAATTGCGGATGCCAGCCTCGCCCAAACAGCGCAAAGAAATCGTCGTACTCAAGTCCACGAATCCCAGCGAGCTTTAATTCAAGCAATGCGTTCTGTCGTGGATTGGCATCCACGGCATCGACATGCCCCGCCCCAGCGAGCACATAATCAAGGGCGTTACAACCGGCACTGGTGATGACCAACACGCGATCTGCTTCGCTCAGCGCAAGCGCCTGACGATCTACCGCAGGATCCTCCCAGCACGCGTTATAAATTAAGTTACGCGCATACAGCGCATCGAAGATCTTTTGATTTAAATTGTTTTTAAGCATGGGAACACAGTTTCCCTGCTTTAGATGACACTACAGTGACCGCAACGTGACAGCGGCGTGACGATGGATTGCTTAAACCCGTCGCGCGCTCACCACGCCATTGACTTCTTTCACCACCGACAGTGCTCTGCGCAGTTGCGCTAGATCAGCGACCTGAAACGTGAAACGCATATTGGCCTGATCTTGTCGCGATTGCGTATTGACTGCGGTCACGTTGATGCGCTCGCGGGCCAAGGCTTCGCTGATATCGCGCAACAAGCCTTGACGGTCATTGGCTAGCACCACCATTTCAACTTCAAACGTACCTTCCGTGCGCGCACCCCAATCAGCCTCAATCATACGTTCGGCTTGTGTTTGCGCCAGATGCGTCAAACTCGCGCAATCGGCGCGATGAATCGTCACACCACGACCGCGGGTCACAAACCCACGAATCGGATCAGGCGGCACGGGCTTACAGCATTTAGCAAGCTGTGTGAGTAACCGATCCAAGCCCACAATCAAAATGCCGCGATCACCTTGGCTGACGCTTGACCGCGGTACCGGTGTCAATCGCGCGCTCTGTTGTGCGCTGTCGTGCGATTCGCCGTGCACCACGGTGCGGATCGCGATCTGTAATTGGCGTGTGTTGATTTCGTCGCGCCCAACGGCAGCAAATAAATCATCGGGCTTATGAAACTCAAGTTGTGTCGCCAACGCGTCGAGACTCGCTTTGCCTTCGCCTTCGCGCGCCATTTCACGCTCTACCACCGCGCGCCCAGCAGCAATCGTTTCGCTCAGCGCGAGCGTGTTAAACCACTGCCGCACTTTGTGTCGTGCACGCGCGCTTTTAATGTATCCACGTTCTGCGTTTAACCAATCGCGCGAGGGACCACCCGTTTTGGCTGACATGATTTCAACGCGCTGACCATTGATGAGCGGTTTATCTAACGGCACCATTTGACCATCGACGCGTGCACCACGGCAGCGGTGTCCTAAGTCGGTGTGTAAGGCATACGCAAAATCAATCGGGGTTGCGCCCGCAGGTAAATCAAGCACCTTGCCTTGCGGCGTAAATACATACACGGTGTCATCGAGTGAGGCGTGTTTAAATTGTTCGACCCACTCGTTGGTATCGGCAATTTCATCGCGCCAAGCAAGCAGCTGACGCAACCAAGCAATCTTTTCATCAAATACGCCCTCGGCGCGTGCACCCCCAGCTTTGGCGATCGCGGCATCGGTTTCTTTGTAACGCCAATGCGCTGCCACGCCTAGTTCAGCATGTTCGTGCATTTCATGGGTGCGAATCTGCACTTCAAGCGCACGACCATCTGGGCCAATCACGGCAGTGTGTAACGAACGATACATATTCGCTTTCGGCCGCGAAATGTAGTCATCAAATTCCTTTGGAATCGGCGTCCACAAATGGTGTACCAATCCCAACACGCTGTAGCAATCTTTGATCGATTCAACAATCACGCGAACGGCCCGCACATCATGAATTTGGTCGAAGTCCAACCCCTTGTTGCGCATTTTTTTCCAGATGGAATATATGTGCTTGGGTCGGCCATCAATCTGCGCGGTAATTTCGGCGGTTTGACATTCATGGCCAAGAATATCGATCACGCGCTGGATAAACGCCTCGCGCTCGCCACGCTTTTCATCGAGCATTTGTGCAATACGTTTGTATTCATCACCATCTAAAAAGCGCAGCGCAAGATCTTCAATCTCCCACTTGAGTTGCCACATGCCTAAGCGATTTGCTAGCGGGGCATAAATATCCAGCGATTCTCTTGCAAAGGCCATCCGCGTGTCGCTTGCATGCTTGGTCAGATAACGCAAGGTTTGTGCGCGACTCGCTAAGCGAATAATCACTACGCGAATGTCTTCGGCCATGGCCAACACCATTTTGCGTAGCACTTCTGATTGCCGTGTTTGCTCATCGGCGTCGCGCTTATCATCGAGCGCGCCACTCCGCGTTTGCATGCGCAATTGATACAGTTTTTCTACCCCTTGCGCGAGGCGAGCGATTTCTGCGCCAAAGAGCTCACGCAATCGGTTTGCGTCGGTGAGATATTTCGGCGCGGCAAACAATACGCCAGCTGCACGCACCGCTGGATCCATACCCAACTGCACCAAGCTGGTGGCTAAACCTAACGCATGCGGCCATACCGCCTCACCCGTAGACAGGGTTTGCCCTGCATACAACGGTTGCGCAAATTCCAGCGCGCGCGCGATGTTGCCGCGATCTGCATCTGGTAGATCGGTAGCAAGTAAGTCGAGCACTGTTTCAGCAGACGGGCGTGCGCTTGGGTCGGTGACTGTTACCATGAGGGTATTCTATTCTTGAACCTTGCCAAATCGATCTCTTGTATGGTGTTTGTCGATGACGGCGACGTGCCCCATGTTTTTGCGTTTACCCCCACCAGTGCTGTTGATTATTGCGACGTTGTGCTGGGCTGGGCATTGGGTGGTCGCGCGGGCCACCATTAGTGAGGTCTCGCCATTTGCGCTGTCATTTTGGCGTTGGAGCGTTGCTAGCGTGGTGCTTGCTCCGTTTGCTTTTGCCGCACTCAAAGCGCAACGCAGCTTATTTTTATCTTCATGGAAAGTCGTCTTAGCCCTCAGCCTCACCGGTACGGGTCTTTATAACGGTGTGGGTTATATCGGCATTCAATCCACGGCTGCAACCAACGCGCTACTCATTCAAGCCATGGCACCGGCGTTTATTCCGAGCGTTGCATTTTTAATACTGGGCGAACGCACACGATTGGTTGGTATCGTCGGGTTAGCGGTGTCTTTTTTTGGGGTATTGATCATCGCATCCAAACTTGATCTTGAAGCGCTGCGCACACTCAACCTCAACCGCGGTGATCTTTGGGTGATGCTGAATGTGGTGTTTTGGGCCCTATACACCTTGGCCTTACGGTTTAAACCGTCCGCGCTCGATAGCCTGGCACTGTTATTTATTTTGGCCGCAACCGGGGCGATACAAAGCGTTCCGTTTTATGTTTGGGAAGTACATCAAGGCGCTGGCGTGCATTGGAACAGCGTCGCGATTGGCGGTATTTTATTTTTGGGCTGCATCCCTTCGGTGTTTGCTTATCTTGCATGGAACCGCGCGGTGGCGGTCATTGGGCCGGCAGGTGCAAGCCCGTATCTGTACCTCACGCCAGTGTTTGGTATTAGCGGGGCGTGGCTTTTGTTGGGCGAACGTCTGCAGGACTATCACGTGGTGGGGATTGCTTTCATCTTGAGTGGCGTATGGCTCGCCTCAAAGAAACGCCTGCAACAAGACAGCAAAACCATCTAGCCATCCACGTAAAAATCAGAAACAATCAGGACAGCGTCTGCGCTAAATTTGCAGAGCCGCTTTTTTACCGCAGTACCACATACAACATCGACGAGTACAACGCTCGCGCCAAGGAGACAGACATGGGCAATCAGATTCGCGCTAATTCGCGCTTGCAACAATGCTTAGTTGCTTTGGTGATTTGCATCTTTAGCGTGCTCGCGCACGCACAATATCCCAATAAACCCATCAAGCTGATCGTTCCTTTTCCGGCCGGAGGTTCTGCAGACACCACTGCACGCATCGTTGCGCAATCGATGTCTAACAGCATGGGTCAACCCATCATCGTAGAAAACCGCTCTGGCGCTGATGGAGCCATCGCTGGTGAATTTGTGACCAAAGCACCCGCGGATGGATACACGCTATTTTTTGCCACCAATAGCGCCATGTCAGCAGTTCCGCACTTACGCAAAAACGTTCCTTATGATCCGATGCGTGATTTCACGCCGATTGTGTCGGTGGGACGATTTACGTTTTTCTTATTCGTCCACAGCACCTTGCCTGTCAACAGCGTGCAACAACTGATAGATTATGCGCGCACCAATCCGGGCAAAATCGATTACGGCACAGGCAACACCACAAGTATTGTGGCAACAGCAGCGTTTAAAGCACTCACAAAAACCGACATGGTGCACATCCCGTACAAAGGCGATGCACCAGCACTTGCGGATTTAGCAGCCGGTCGCGTAAAGATGATGTTTGCAACGCCCACAAGCATTTTGGGCCACGTCAAAGAAGGACGCGTCAAAGTACTCGCTGTGCTACTCAATCAACGCAGCCCGTTATTACCAGAAACGCCCACACTCGCCGAAGCCGGTCTGCCTGGATTTAACATGGCGTCGTGGGGCGGGTTATTTGGCCCGCCAGGCATGCCACGCGATGTGGTCGATCGTGTTACACGTGAATCTAATGCAGCGATCAAGCGTGCCGATGTGATCGAGGGACTCGGACGTCAAGCCTACGTACCACAGGGTTCAACCACCGAAGAATTTGCCGCGTTTGTAAAGCAGCAATACGGCATTTGGGGCCAAGCGATACGTGATGCGGGGATACAGCCGGAATAACGTATTTATAGCGTCATCAAACACTGGGGGCATTTGAGCGAATAGCTAGCGCGTTGACGTACCAATTATTTATTTTGAGTCGTCATACCCCTTATCGCGCATACAGGCAAAAACTTTTTCTTTTTGCGCTTCCCATGCCTTGAAGAATTCTATGTCTTGGGTTTTGGGTGGTGTGTAGACCGAATTGAATCGCGTGGCGTGTGATTACCAACTACTTTTGTTCAATCGGACGCCCGCGCGAATCAACAGGCTGTCCACGGGAGTTTTCGTAGCGGCCATTACGGTAGCTAATTTGACCACCATCATCAGGATTAGAAGCAGCATCTCCATAAGAAGAACATCCAACCAAAACCATCTGAACCGCAGACATCACACTCAAAATATTTTTTAGCATATTTATTCCCATAAAAGATCCACAAATTTACTTAGCGACAGCCGGCTCAAGAGTCATGTATTTATCGCAGTAGGCATATGCCTTTGAACGCCGACCACTTTTCGTTACTTCTATACAATCCTGTTTAGAGGGACGTTGTATTTATACATTTATTAAAACCTCTCGGAAATTTAAGTTAAGCGTTGTTAGCCCAAAAACGAGAAATTAGTGAAAATTATTTATCCAAATCATTCTCAATACTTTGCTAAAAAGTACGTCAATGTTTCGATAACGATTGCAAGAGACGCTGCCAAATCGCAAGCGTGATGACTAAGCGCAAAAACTGCCGCGGTATCACGGTGTTTTTATCGTGGCGCTTGAGATGCGTAGATTTGGTTCGTGTTTTTATGTGCGGCGTTTGTCACAGCACTTTTTGCATCGACGGTTTATTGGCAATGCGATTGCTGCACGCTTTTTTATTGCGCCGATTTCATAAAGGCGATGTCGCCATACAAGGCATGTGCATCATCGCCCGTGTTATCGGCGTCACTCATCACGCCCACCGTCAACACCTGGCCTGGGTCTTCACCAAACGCACGCCGAAAATCTTCGAGCACGTTGCGTTCAAAGACCTGCCAGCGTCCGATCGTGTCTGCGCCTTGACTCACCACGATCATCTGAATCCGATCGGTATGCGGATTAGGCAGAATGGTTTCTACGGCCTCGGTGTTCGACCACACGTACATCAAGGTGGCGTAAGGTAAGTCGCGGCCGGTGATGGCACGAATCAAACGCAATTTGGCACGGGCGCCAACATCTAAATTTGCCGGGTCACCGTGAAAGGTAAGGATTAAGCGCGCGGGCGAGTCTTCGCGACTCGCGCTGCGTTTATCCGCGCCCTCGACATCGTTATCCACCCGCCAGCGCCAAGCCAACAATGGATGCTGTTGCACATCGATGCGTGTCGTTCTATACAAGCCCGATGCCGATGCGTTAGCCACCGCTTGTAACGCGGCACCACAATCGGTATTCACCACACTGTATTGCGTGAGCGGCTTGGATGGATGAATGATGTAGGGCTTCCAGTACGCAGGCAGAGGGGCGCCCACCCGTTTGCTCGTGAAGCGTCCAATTTCGATCACCTCGCCCGAGCCTGAAAGCGGCGGTGCGCCTGCATGACCGTCATTGCTGTCCGAAAGTGGCTCGAACGTGGCGCAAGCGCTCAGCGCAAGCGCCAAACACAGCGCGAGTAAATGACATCGGGTGAAACTGCACCGCAACAACTGCATGATGGGGGGACCTGAGAGCGTCGGGTGGGATAAAATAACATCTTTCCTGATAATTCGGAGTGTTTCCATGTCCATGGCCGACCGCGACGGTTACATTTGGTATGACGGTAAATTGGTCCCTTGGCGCAACGCCACGACCCACGTCCTCACCCACTCGTTGCATTATGGTTTAGCCGTGTTTGAAGGTGTGCGTGCTTACAAAACCACCCAGGGCACTTCGATCTTTCGTCTGCAAGAGCACACCGACCGACTGTTTAATTC
>CAWUMP010000032.1:0-14927 GCA_963923385.1 uncultured bacterium
TGGTGTGTATGCCATCGCTGCGGATACCGATGGCATTGACGGCTCAGAAAGCAACGCTGGCGCAGTGATTGAGCCGACCTCTCTTGCGCTTGGTGATGCAGCGTCGCAATCAGCGCGAGCTTGTCTGGACCGCGATGATGCTTGGGGATTTTTTTCGGCGATCGATGGCCTAGTCACCACCGGACCAACGCTGACTAACGTCAACGATTACCGCGCGATTCTCATTCAATAAAAAAACCCGTCACGTCACATCAAGAGCGCAGCAGAAAACAAAAAGGCCGAGCAAGCTCGGCCTTTTTTATGACACAACGAAGAAAGCGTTACGCGGCTTTCTTTTCCTCAGCGGGTGCGTTGACGACATCGGGTTGGTCCATCAACATCACCAAGGCCATGGCCGCGTTATCGCCTTTGCGAAAACCATTTTTCAGGATACTCACATAGCCGCCAGGACGCTTGGCATAGCGTGGGCCAAGCTCGCTAAATAGCTTGGTCACGATATCGCGATCGCGTAACCGGCTGAACGCCAAACGACGATTGGCCAGTGAGGGTGTCTTCCCTAAGGTGATCATAGGCTCAACGACACGGCGCAATTCTTTTGCTTTGGGCAAGGTCGTGTTGATCGTTTCATGGCGCAACAAAGAGACCGCCATGTTGCGAAACATGGCACTGCGATGGCTCGAGGTGCGGTTTAGTTTACGTAGTCCGTGGCCGTGGCGCATGGCGTTTCCTCTGAATCAGTTACGGCCGTGCTCGAGACCAGCCGGAGGCCAGCTTTCGAGTTTCATGCCGAGCGTCAACCCGCGGGAGGCGAGCACTTCTTTAATTTCGTTTAACGATTTACGTCCTAAATTGGGCGTCTTTAAGAGCTCAGTTTCGGTACGCTGAATCAAATCACCGATGTAATAAATGTTCTCAGCCTTGAGGCAGTTTGCCGAGCGCACGGTGAGTTCTAGGTCATCGACCGGACGCATCAAGATCGGATCAACTGCAATTTGCTTCTTCTCTTCGGTCGGCATGGCCGTACCTTCGAGCTGTGCAAATACGGATAACTGATCCACCAAGATACGCGCGGCATAGCGGATAGACTCTTCCGGCTCAATGGCACCGCTGGTTTCAATGTCGATAATGAGTTTATCTAAGTCTGTACGCTGTTCAACACGCGCCGATTCAACCGAATACGAAACACGGCGCACTGGACTAAACGAAGCGTCCAGAACGATGCGTCCAATCCCTTTGGTTTCTTCAGGCAGGTAGCGCATGTTGCCAGGAACGTAGCCACGCCCCATTTCAACCTTGATTTGCATTTCGAGCTTGCCGCCGGCAGTCAGATTGGCGATGACGTGATCAGGGTTGACGATCTCAACATCATGCTGCGCCTCGATATCTGCAGCGGTGACGGGACCGGCACCACTCTTTTTCAAGGTGAGCAAGGCCTCTTGGCGATTATGCAAACGCAACACAACGCCTTTCAGATTTAGCAAGATATCGACGACATCTTCACGCACGCCATCGAGTGTTGAGTATTCGTGCACCACACCTGAGATTTGCACCTCGGTTGGCGCGTACCCAGGCATCGATGAAAGCAGCACGCGACGTAGTGCATTACCGAGCGTATGGCCATAGCCACGCTCAAACGGCTCCATGACAACCTTGGCATGTGACGTCGAAAGATTCTGAACGTCGACGATACGCGGTTTGAGAAATCCGGTCTGCGACATGTTTGATCCTGACCTTTAGATGTTACTGTGCGCCTGCAAAGCAAGCGTCACGGGATGACTTGGCGCGCTTAAAAAACGCGCCCCTACGTTTGTTACTTAATTACTTCGAGTACAACTCGATCACGAGACTTTCGTTGATCGAAGAGGGCAAATCAGCGCGGGCAGGTATTGATTTAAAGGTGCCTTTCAACGCTTTTGCATCCACTTCAATCCAGTCAGGTACGCCACGGCTCTCAGCAGCTTCAGCCGCTGCTTTAATCCGTAAATGCGCTTTGGCTTTCTCGCTCACTTCGATGACATCACCTGCACGCACAAGGTAAGAAGGGATATTGACCCGACGACCATTGACGGTGATGGCATTGTGACGAACCACTTGACGCGATTCGGAGCGCGATGCACCGAAACCCATGCGATAGACAACGGTGTCCAAACGCGACTCAAGCAGCTGCAACAGGTTTTCACCCGTCACGCCTTTGCGACGATCAGCTTCCGCATACACACGGCGGAATTGGCGCTCTAACACGCCATAGATCTTGCGCATCTTTTGTTTTTCACGCAGCTGTTTACCGTAGTCGGATAAACGCGCTCCGCTTTTTTGGCCATGTTGCCCAGGCGCATAGCTGCGTTTTTCAACAGAGCATTTATCAGTGAAGCACTTCTCGCCCTTGAGGAAAAGCTTTTCGCCTTCCCGGCGGCATTGACGGCACTTCGCGTCGAGATTTCTTGCCATGGTTTCTCCTTGCGTCCTTTAGACCCGACGCTTTTTCGGCGCACGGCAACCGTTGTGCGGTACCGGCGTGACATCTGCAATGCTTCCGATCTTGATACCGATCGAATTCAACGCACGTACTGCAGATTCGCGGCCGGGGCCGGGACCCTTAATACGTACTTCCAGATTTTTGATGCCGCACTCTTGTGCGACACGACCCGCACGTTCTGCAGCGACCTGTGCAGCAAACGGTGTGGATTTTCTTGAGCCTTTAAAACCAGCGTTACCAGAGGTTGCCCAAGACAATGCATTGCCTTGACGGTCCGTGATGGTGATGATGGTGTTGTTGAAAGAAGCGTGAATATGCGCGATGCCTTCGGCAACGTTTTTCTTCACCTTCTTGCGAGCACGCGCTTGCGCTTGCAATTGTTGTGCTGTTGGAGCCTTAGCCATGAAGTTCCTCTGATCCTGAAATCGTTATGCCCTAGCGGACAATGCGTCCTGATTAGCCTTTGCTTGGCGCTGCTTTGTTCGCAATTGCGGCCTTACGTGGTCCTTTGCGCGTACGTGCGTTGGTCCGCGTACGCTGACCGCGCACTGGCAAACCTTTGCGATGACGCAGACCACGATAGCAACCCAGATCCATTAAGCGCTTGATGCTCATGGAGCCTTCGCGACGCAGATCGCCTTCAACCGAAAAGCGCCCAACACCCTCGCGCAAGCGATCGACTTCGGCGTCAGTGAGATCTTTCATCTTGCGCTTGCCATCCACACTGGCAGCTGCACAAATTGCCTTTGCGCGAGCGCGACCAATGCCAAAAACGGCGGTTAACGCAATTTCTGCGTGCTGATGATTAGGAATGTTGATCCCTGCAATACGAGCCATGGGTTACCCCGCAAAACAATAAAAACCGTGGCCGCAAATCGGCAACGGAAAACCGGAAATTTTAGCTGAAAAAGTCTGCATGTTCAATGGCTTGATTAACCTTGACGCTGCTTATGACGTGGGTCAGTACAAATCACACGCACAACCCCTTTGCGGCGGATGATTTTGCACTTACGACAAATCTTTTTGACCGAAGCATTCACTTTCATGTTGCTCTCCTGAAATCTTTCACTGCACCCAGACCTACTTGGCCCGGAACACGATGCGACCCCGCGACAAATCGTAAGGCGTCAACTCCACCGTCACTTTGTCGCCCGGTAAAATCCGGATGTAATTCATCCGCATCTTTCCGGAAATGTGTCCAAGGACCACATGACCATTTTCCAGCTTGACCCGAAAGGTCGCATTGGGCAGGTTCTCTTCAATTTCCCCCTGCATTTGGATCACGTCTTCTTTGGACATACGTTTTCGCGTCTCCCCTTATCGGGTCGCCAATCCACCCTTGAAGTTCGCCTTCTTGAGCAGACTTTCGTACTGATGCGACATCACATAAGCCTGAACTTGCGCCATGAAATCCATCGTCACGACAACAATAATCAACAATGACGTACCGCCAAAATAAAACGGCACGTTCCATTTCAAAATCAAGAATTCTGGCAATAAGCAAACGAGCGTCACATACACCGCACCAACTAAAGTGAGGCGCGTAAGGATTTTCTCGATGTAACGCGCCGTTTGTTCACCTGGCCGAATCCCGGGGACGAAGGCGCCCGATTTTTTCAAGTTATCAGCGGTTTCTTTGGGGTTGTATTGCAACGCCGTGTAAAAGAAACAAAAGAAAATAATTAGGCCCGCATACAACATCACGTAGATGGGCTGTCCAGGCGAGAGCGTCGCCGCAAAATCTTTCAACCAAACCATGCCCTCGCCGCTACCAAACCAACCCAACACGGTGGCAGGAAAAAGAATCAGCGATGAGGCAAAAATCGGTGGAATCACTCCGGCCATATTGAGCTTAAACGGCAAATGCGAAGCTTGACCGCCGTAAACTTTGTTACCAACTTGTCGCTTGGCGTAGTTCACCAAAATCTTGCGCTGACCGCGTTCAACAAAGCACACCAACGCAGTCACCATCACAACAGCAACAACAATTGCGAGTGCAGTCACCGGATGCATGGCGCCCGTGCGAACCAACTCCAACATGCCGGCAATGGCATTTGGCAAACCGGCGGCGATACCACCAAAGATGATGATCGAGATACCGTTGCCCAATCCACGTTCAGTGATTTGTTCACCTAGCCACATCAAGAACATCGTGCCTGTTACTAAGGTAGTGACCGTTGTCACACGAAAGAGCAATCCCGGCTCCAACACTAGTCCGGCTTGCGACTCCAAAGCGACTGAGATACCAGTGGCTTGAAACACCGCCAAAATCACAGTGCCATAACGGGTGTACTGGGTGATCTTGCGTCGGCCGGTTTCGCCTTCTTTGCGTAGCGCTTCTAATTGCGGGCTGACCGTTGTCATCAACTGCATGATGATCGACGCTGAGATGTAGGGCATGATGCCCAAAGCAAAAATCGTGAAGCGCGATAACGCACCACCCGAAAACATATTGAACATACCCAAGATGCCGCCTTGCTGGCTCTTGAATAAATCACCCAATACATTCGGATCAATGCCAGGTACAGGAATGTGCGCACCGATGCGAAACACCAACAATGCGCCAAGCAAAAACAGCAACCTTTTTTTCAGGTCGCCAAATTTGTTGGCTTGTGGGAGTGCGGTTGCCACGATCGGTGTCTCAGTCAGGACGCATTACGCGGCCGGCTGAATCTCCTCAATCTTGCCACCGACCGCTTCAATCGCAGCGCGCGCACCTTTGGTCGCGAGAATGCCTTTAAGTACAACCTTACGCGTGAGTTTTCCGGAGAGAATCACCTTTGCTCCGAGCGCATCCCGACGAATAAAGCCAGCCGCTTTCAGAATCGCCAAATCGATTTCAGCAACCTCAAGCTTTTCTAATTCATCTAAGCGCACTTCTGCGTTAAGCCCGCGGGTAAGTGAAGTAAACCCACGCTTAGGCAAGCGGCGATGTAAAGGCATTTGACCGCCTTCAAAGCCGACTTTGTGAAAACCTCCCGAACGAGATTTTTGACCCTTGTGTCCACGGCCAGCGGTTTTACCCAAACCTGAACCGATTCCGCGACCCACACGACGGCGTGGACGCTTAGAACCTTCACCCGGCTGAAGATCATTTAGACGCATGCTGTTCTCCATCTCAGGCCACAACCTGAACGAGGTAAAAAACTTTGTTGATCATGCCTCGAACCGCAGGCGTATCTTCAAGTTCAACCGTATGGTTAATCCGACGCAAACCCAAACCACGCACGGTGTCGCGATGGCTTTGCTTGCAGCCAGCAGTGCTTTTGATCAGTTTCACTTTGACGCGTTTGTCGGCCATGGTTATGCCCGTCCAAGAATTTCATCCACGGACTTGCCGCGTTTGGCAGCAATTTCCGAAGGCGTATTCATTGCCTGCAAGCCATTTAAGGTTGCACGCACCACGTTGTAGGGATTAGTTGAGCCAAAGCATTTTGCTAAGACGTTGGTGATCCCCATCACTTCAAACACGGCGCGCATCGGCCCGCCAGCAATAATTCCCGTACCTTCAGAGGCTGGTTGCATCAACACCACGGCGGCACCATGCCGACCAATGACCGCGTGATGCAGGGTGCCGTTACGCAAATTGATTTTCACCAATTTACGACGCGCCTCATCCATCGCTTTTTGAACGGCAACAGGCACCTCGCGTGATTTACCTTTGCCCATGCCAATCCCACCATCGCCATCCCCCACCACAGTGAGTGCGGCAAAACCGAGGATTCGGCCGCCTTTCACTACTTTGGTGACGCGATTGACCGCGACCATCTTCTCGCGCAAACCATCACCGCGATCTTCGCTTTGCATTCTTGGTTGCATCTTCGCCATCTGAGTATCCCCTGGCTTAGAACTTCAGGCCGCCGGCGCGCGCAGCTTCTGCGAGTGCCTTGACACGACCGTGATAACGGTGGCCGCCGCGGTCAAACGCGACGGTATCAATGCCAGCTGCCTTGGCTTTTTCAGCAATGCGCTGACCAATTAACTCGGCCGCCTTCACATTGCCGCCATGACCCAGCTTGGCGCGTACTTCTTTTTCTACGGTAGAGGCCGCGGCAATTACTTTCGAGCCGTCGGCCGCAGTAATTTGCGCATAAATATGGCTGTTTGATCGCGTCACCGTTAGGCGAACAGCACCCAACTCGCGAATTTTCAACCGAGTCTGTCTTGCTCTGCGCAGTCGCGCTTCGTTCTTGTCGAACATCATCAAACTCCGTTACTTCTTCTTCGTCTCTTTTAAGACGATGGTTTCATCGACATAACGCACACCCTTACCTTTGTATGGCTCTGGTGAACGGTATGCACGGACCTCAGCGGCGACTTGCCCGACCAATTGACGGTCGATGCCAGTGAGCACAATTTCTGTTTGTGTTGGAGTTGCCACCTTGACGCCTTGTGGCATTTGGTGAACCACCGGATGCGAAAAACCCAGTGTGAGATTGAGTTTGTCACCTTGCGCTTGGGCGCGATAACCCACGCCCACCAGTTGCAATTTGCGCTCCCAACCTTTGGTCACTCCAACAACCATGTTTGAAACCAACGCACGCATGGTGCCTGACATGGCACGTGCATGACGTGAGTTGCCAAGCGCTGCACATTGCAGGTGTCCGTTGGCATTTTCGATCCCGACATTAGGATCGAGTGGACGAGCGATGGAGCCCAACGGGCCCTTCACAGTAATTTGTCCAGAGACCATCGACACGTCGACGCCCTTGGGTACAGGGATAGGATTTTTTCCGATACGAGACATCGTCAGTTCCTCAGGCAACGATGCACAGCACTTCGCCACCGACACCGGTTGCGCGCGCCTTGCTGTCGGTCATGACGCCATGCGACGTCGAAAGAATTGCGATACCCAAGCCGTTCATCACTTTAGGCACTCCATCACGTCCCTTGTAGACGCGTAGGCCTGGCTTGGAAATTCGCTCGAGCTTTTCAATCACTGGACGGCCAGCGTAATACTTCAAGCTCACCGCTAGTTCTTTTTTGCCCTCGTGCTCACGTTGCACAAAGTCATCGATGTAGCCCTCGTCTTTGAGGACCTTTGCAATGGCGACCTTCAACTTCGAGGCTGGCATCACGACATCGGTATGGCCAACCATCTGCGCGTTGCGAATACGCGTCAGCATGTCGGCGATTGGATCACTCATACTCATTCGGCTCTCCTTACCAGCTGGCCTTGACGACGCCCGGCACTTCGCCACGCATTGCCAAGTCGCGCAGCTTGTTGCGGCCTAAGCCGAACTTGCGATACACGCCACGCGGACGCCCCGTCAAAGCACAACGGTTACGTAAACGTGATGGTGATGCGTTACGTGGCAATGCCTGGAACTTCGTCCGTGCTGCGTCACGCTCTTCATCGGAAGCAGATGCCGATTGGATGACCTCGAGCAGCGCGGCGCGCTTCGCTTTAAATTTAGCGACTGTTTTACGCCGCTTCTGTTCACGATTGATCAGTGCAAGTTTGGCCATATCTAAACCCTCAGGTCCTGAACGGGAAGCGGAACGCGGCCAACAAGGCGCGGGCCTCTTCGTCGGATTTTGCGGAAGTGGAGATGCTGATGTTCATACCACGCAGCGTATCCACTTTGTCATAGTCAATTTCGGGGAAAATGATTTGTTCTTTCACGCCGAGGTTGTAATTGCCGCGCCCATCAAATGCGCGACCAGAGATACCGCGGAAATCGCGAATACGTGGAATTGCAATCGTCACGAGGCGATCAAGAAATTCATACATGCGCGCACCGCGCAAGGTCACCATACAACCAATTGGATAACCGGCACGTACCTTGAAGGTCGCGATCGATTTGCGTGCTTTGGTAACCACGGGTTTTTGTCCCGCGATTTTGGTTAAGTCATTGACCGCGTGGTCCAAGATTTTTTTATCATTGGTGGCCTCACCGACGCCCATGTTGAGCGTGATCTTGCGAATCCGCGGTACCTGCATGACCGATTTATAACCAAATTTTTTCATCAACTCCGGCACGATGGCCTGTTGATAAACCGCGTGCAAACGTGCCTTACCCGACGCGGCCGCGGATTGTTGAGCTTGTGCTTTTGCCATGTGCGCTCCTTACGCCTCGACCTGTTCGCCGTTGGACTTGAAGACCCGTACCTTGCGGCCATCTTCAAGCACCTTGATTCCAACGCGATCGGCTTTTTGCGTCGCTGGATTAAACAAAGCGACGTTGGAGATGTGAATTGGCATATCTTTTTCTACGATGCCACCGGTCTCACCCTTTGCTGGGTTTGGACGCTGATGCTTCTTCACGCGATTGATTCCTTCGACCAATAAGTGTGAGTCATCCACACGACGCAACACGGCACCACGCTTGCCTTTGTCACGCCCAGTAATGATCACCACTTCGTCGCCTTTTTTAATGCGGTTCATGTGTGACTCCTTACAGGACTTCCGGTGCAAGCGAAACAATTTTCATGAAGCGCTCATTGCGCAGTTCACGCGTCACCGGGCCGAAAATACGCGTACCAATCGGCTCTAGTTTTGCCGAAAGTAATACCGCCGCATTTCCATCAAACTTAATCAATGACCCATCGGGACGGCGCACACCCTTCGCGGTGCGCACAACGACCGCATGATAGATCTCGCCTTTTTTCACGCGACCGCGTGGAGCAGCATCTTTAATGCTGACTTTAATGACATCACCAATCGAGGCGTAGCGACGTTTTGATCCGCCCAGCACCTTGATACACATCACGGCGCGCGCGCCTGTGTTGTCGGCGACGTCCAAAATGGACTGCATCTGAATCATGGTTGTTTCTCCATCCAACTTGCCAGTACCACGAGTGGTGCGAGCAGTTTTGGATCCCGTTCGGGAAGAACCCGCATCCAGCGACACGCCGAACGCGGAAAAGCTTTAGATTATACGACTAAAAACAACGCCTAGGCAATTTATTTTGCCGTTCGGCCAATAAAACTTACACGCCGCGGGATTTCTCTAGCAAGCGCGTTACCGTCCAAGCCTTGGTTTTAGAAATTGGCCGGCACTCGGCAATCTCGACCAAATCGCCCTCTTTGTACTCATTGGTCTCAGCGTGCGCGTGGTATTTGCTCGAGCGGGTCATGATTTTTCCAATCACGGGATGCTTAACCTTACGCTCAACCAATACCGTCACCGTTTTAGTCATCTTGTCACTGACCACACGACCCACCAAGGTACGCTGTACCTTAACCTTTTGTTGCACGCTCTCGCTCATTTGACGGCCGCCTTCTGTTTGATCACTGTACGGACACGCGCGATATCGCGACGTACTTTTTTGATCTGGCTGTGATTGGTGAGTTGCTGAGTGGCTTTTTGCATACGCAAACCGAACTGTGCTTTTAACAGGTCGTTTAATTCCTTGTTCAGCTCATCCGCCGATTTCGTTACAAGTTCAGTGGCTTTCATGGATTACCCCAACATACGGTGGACAAACGCCGTCTTGATCGGCAACTTGGCCGATGCAAGGGCAAACGCTTGGCGGGCCAGCGCTTCGTCAACGCCGTCCATTTCATAAAGCACTTTGCCCGGCTGAATTTCAGCCACGAAGTACTCTGGGTTTCCTTTACCGTTACCCATACGAACCTCAGCAGGCTTTTGCGAAATTGGCTTATCCGGAAAGATGCGAATCCAGATCCGACCGCCACGCTTAATGTGACGCGTCATGGCACGACGCGCAGCTTCGATTTGACGCGCTGTTAATCGGCCGCGTCCAATCGCCTTTAAGCCGTACTCGCCGAACGACACCTTGTTTCCGCGAGTCGCTTTGCCCGTGTTGCGACCTTTTTGTTGCTTACGATATTTGGTACGTGATGGCTGCAGCATGGATTACTCCTTCTTACCCTCGTCCGAGCTGGACGCGGATGCGGCATCGTCCTTAGCAGCGGCCGGCTTACGTGTGCGCTTAACCGTGGCTTTCGGCGAATTGGCGTCATCGCCATCGGCTTTCTTTGCCGCAGGTCGACGAGTCGCCGGTTTTTTAGCCGCATCACCTTCTGGTTTAGCAGCGGAACGCTTTGCGCCTGGACGCGGGGCGGGTTTCTTCGCCTTCTTTGGCTCTGCCGGCGTATCTTGACCTGGGGCCGCAGCGCCAGTGGTCGAGGCTAGGGCATCGGCTTTGGCCAAAGTTTCACCGCGATAGACCCAAACTTTGATACCGATGATGCCGTAGGTCGTCTTAGCTTCGCCAAACCCGTAATCAATATCAGCACGCAACGTATGCAAAGGCACACGACCCTCGCGATACCACTCAGTCCGCGCAATCTCTGCGCCATTGAGTCGGCCCGAGCTCATGATCTTGATGCCCTGCGCGCCGAGTCGCATGGCATTTTGCATCGCGCGTTTCATTGCACGACGGAACATGATGCGCTTTTCAAGCTGCTGGGCGATTGAATCTGCGATCAACTGCGCGTCAATTTCTGGCTTACGGATTTCTTCGATATTGACATGCACCTGCTGCACACCCATCAGACGACGTAAGTCGGCCTTGAGGGTTTCGATCTCTTCGCCTTTTTTGCCAATCACCACACCTGGCCGCGCCGAGAAAATCGTGATACGCGCATCTTTAGCTGGGCGCTCAATCAGCACGCGACCCACCGAAGCGTGTGCGAGTTTTTTCTTTAAGAACGCACGCACCTTGAGGTCCTCAGCCAACATCCCCGCAAAGGCATGTTTATTGGCGTACCAGCGTGAGCTCCAATTTTTATTGACCGCGAGCCGGAACCCGATCGGATGAATCTTCTGTCCCATAACTCAGTCCCCGACCGTAAGGTAGATGTGACACGTGTGTTTTAAGATGCGGTTACCACGACCTTTAGCACGTGCCTGAAAACGTTTTAGGAACGCGCCGCGCTCGACGTGAATGGTTTTCACCTTTAACGCGTCGATATCTGCACCGTCGTTGTGTTCGGCATTTGCGATCGCCGACTCCAGAAGCTTTTTAATAATGACCGCGCCCTTCTTTGGGCTGAAGGCCAATACATTCAGCGCACGATCCACCGCCAAGCCACGGATTTGATCAGCCACTAAGCGACCTTTCTGGGCCGACAAGCGAGCGCTACGCAAAGATGCTTTCGTTTCCATGCGTCCCCCCTTACTTCTTCGGACCAGCCGCAGAGCCCGCTGTCTTCTTATCAGCCGAGTGGCCTTTGAAGGTACGGGTCAGCGCGAACTCGCCCAGCTTATGCCCCACCATGTTCTCGGAAATGAACACGGGGATATGCTGTTTACCGTTATGCACGGCAATCGTCAGACCGACAAAGTCGGGCAAGATTGTCGAACGCCGTGACCAAGTTTTAATTGGTCGCTTGTCGTTGGTGCTACGCACCGTGTCAACCTTCTTGAGAAGGTGCAGGTCCACGAACGGACCTTTCTTAATTGAACGCGCCATCTTTAGCCTCGCGCCTCGTTACGAACGGCGACGGTCGCGAACAATCATGTTCTGCGTCCGCTTATTGCGCCGGGTCTTGTAGCCTTTGGACTGCACACCCCATGGTGATACTGGAGGTTGCGCAGCTGCTGTACGTCCCTCACCACCACCGTGCGGGTGATCGATCGGGTTCATTGCCACACCACGTACTGTCGGACGAATACCACGCCAGCGTTTGGCACCAGCTTTACCGATAGAACGTAAGTTGTGTTCTTCATTGCCCACTTCACCAATCGTCGCGCGACAATCCACATGCACGCGACGGATCTCGCCAGAACGCAAACGCAGCTGTGCGTAGCTTCCTTCACGCGCAAGCAATTGCACGCTGGCACCGGCTGTACGCGCCAACTGCGCGCCTTTACTGGGCAGCATCTCAATGCAATGGATCGTAGTACCGACCGGGATATTACGTAATGGCAGCGCATTACCGGCTTTGATTGGAGATTCAGATCCCGAGATCAAAGTCATCCCCAAGGTCACGCCCTTAGGTGCAATGATGTAGCGGCGTTCTCCATCTGCGTATAACAACAACGCAATGTTGGCGCTGCGATTGGGGTCATATTCCAGACGCTCAACCTTTGCTGGAATGCCGTCTTTATTACGGCGGAAATCAACAATACGGTAGTGATGCTTGTGCCCACCACCCTTATGACGCATGGTGATGTGGCCGTTATTGTTACGACCGTTTGTGCGAACCTGCTTAACGAGTAAAGGCGCGTAAGGCTCGCCTTTATGTAGTTCAGGATTCACCACTTTAACCAGGCCACGACGACCCGGGGATGTTGGTTTTACTTTGACGAGTGCCATGGTTTACTCCAGCGCGCCGAAGTTAATTTCCTGACCGGCGGCCAGGCATACATAGGCTTTTTTCCAATTGCGGCGACGACCGATGGTGCGACCGAAGCGCTTTTCTTTACCCTTCACATTGGCCACTTGGACTGAGTCCACTTTGACCTTGAAGAGCAATTCGACCGCGGCCTTCACTTCAGGTTTTGTCGCGGAATCTGCCACGCGAAAAACAACTTGATTGAGCTTGTCACCAATCATCGTGCTTTTTTCAGACACGATCGGCGCGAGCACGACATTCATGAGTTGCTCGGCGTTATATCGCTTAGGCGCGCTCATTTGAACATCTCCTCGAGTTTAGCCATGGCTTTTTTAGTCAGCAGCACATTCGGAAAGCGCACCAACGACACTGGATCGGCATGATGCGCAGCCATGACTTCAACGTTATTTAAGTTGCGTGATGAGAGCATGAGGTTTTCACTGACTTCATCCGTAATCACCAACACACCATCAAACCCCATCGACTTCACTTTTTGAGCAAGCAATTTCGTTTTGGGGGTATCTAAGGTGAGGTCATCGACCACACGGATACGATCTTCACGAGCCAACTGCGACAAGATCGAAGCCATACCCGCACGAAACATCTTGCGATTCACCTTATGCGAGAAATTTTCGTCAGGGCTTGAGGCGAAAATCTTACCGCCTCCACGCCAAATCGGGCTTGAGGCCATACCAGCTCGCGCACGACCCGTTCCTTTTTGACGCCAAGGCTTTTTCGTTGACTTAGCGATCTCGCTACGTTCTTTTTGCTTGCGCGTACCCAAACGTGCATTGGCTTGGTAAGCAATCACGATCTGGTGCACGAGCGCTTGATTAAATTCGCGACCAAACACGGTGTCCGGCGCGCTTACAGTCGAGGCCGAAGCCCCTTGATCATTAATGAGTTTCAGTTCCATGCGCGTCTCCTCAGGCCTTCACCGCAGGACGCACGATGACATCGCGCCCTTTGGAACCCGGTACGGCACCGCGCACCAGCAACAATCCGCGCTCTGCATCAACGCGCACAATCACCAGATTCTGCGTGGTGCGATTGGCATTACCTAAGTGACCAGGCATGCGCTTACCAGGAAAAACCCGACCAGGGTCCTGGGCTTGTCCAATCGAGCCAGGCTTCCGATGAGAAACGGAGTTACCGTGACTGGCGCGGTTTGAAGAAAAATGGTGGCGCTTGATGACACCAGCAAATCCCTTACCCTGCGTCACACCCGAGACATCGACTTTTTGTCCGGCTTGAAATAAATCAGCCACAGCCAACTGACCACCAACTTTTAGGTTGGCAATTTCTTCAGGCTGCGCACGAAATTCTTTGAGTGTGTGACCGGCTTCGACGCCAGCCTTGGCAAGGTGTCCCGCCAACGACTTAGACACGCGATTCGCACGACGCGCACCGAACGTGACTTGAATGGCTGCATAGCCGTCCTTGTCCGGTGACTTAATCTGCGTGATCCGGTTGTTCGACACGTCGAGCACCGTCACTGGCAGCGTATCGCCGTCATCAGTGAAGATGCGCGTCATGCCGACCTTACGGCCGACAAGTCCTATTGTCATTTTCTTTAACCTCTTTGAGGCGCCGGCTGCAATTGGCCGACTTTGTTTATCAATTCCCTAAACGGGACAATTACTCACTCACCACATCACCGCTTTACAACCCAACGCGGTAACTGCTAACTCTAACAACTTAACCACGATGTTCCGGCGA
The DNA here is from genome assembly GCA_963923385.1 of uncultured bacterium. Taxonomy (GTDB): domain Bacteria; phylum Pseudomonadota; class Gammaproteobacteria; order Burkholderiales; family SG8-39; genus SZAS-79. The sequence continues at coordinate 14,445 of CAWUMP010000032.1, forward strand.
AAAAGAGAGCCGGGAAAATACTGCGTTTACTCCATTCGGTTCGAGAACCGTTTGACTGAAGTGAATCTTTTTAATTACTGCACTTTAATTTCAACATCAACACCTGCAGGCAAATCTAGCTTCATCAAGGCATCCACCGTTTTATCGGTTGGATCGATGATGTCCATCAAGCGCAGATGCGTACGAATTTCAAGCTGCTCACGCGAAGATTTGTTCACGTGCGGCGAGCGAAGCAAATCAAAGCGCTGCTTGCGAGTAGGCAAAGGCACTGGACCGCGCACAACTGCGCCAGTGCGTTTTGCCGTGTCTACAATCTCGAGGGCCGACTGATCGATCAAACGATAGTCAAAAGCTTTGAGACGAATACGAATACGTTGGCTTTGCATTTGCATGCAGGGCAACCGCCCTGCTCCTGTGTAATTGTGTGGTTACTCAATGACCTTTGCGACGACGCCTGCGCCGACGGTTTTGCCACCTTCACGA
>CAWUMP010000033.1:0-14762 GCA_963923385.1 uncultured bacterium
CTCTGGTCTCGTGGGCTCGGAGATGTGTATAAGAGACAGGCATATGTTCGTGCAGCCTAATCGCCACCCTTTTGCGGAGTTTTTTATGGCGCCCTCTTTATTTCGCCACTGGATCACACGCTACCTGCATACGCTTTGTAGCGCTTGTCTGATTGGCACACTCGGCATTGCAGGTGTGAGTCAAGCGCAGAGCTTTCCTACACGATCGTTGCGCTTTATCGTGCCGTTTCCTCCAGGCGGTGCCACCGATACGTTGGCACGTTCTTTAGCGCAAAAGCTCAGCGAAAGTTTGGGTCAACCGGTGGTGATTGATAACCGCGCGGGCGCGGGTGGCAATATCGGGTTAGAAGCCGCCGTACGTGCTCCCGCTGATGGTCACACCATGGTGATGATCGCCACGGCCACTGCGGCAATTAATCCGTCGTTGTATCGCAACTTATCGTTTGATGCTGGACGTGATCTCACACCTGTCGCGTTTATTTCGTATGTGCCAAATATTTTGGTGGTACATCCATCTGTGCCTGCAAACAACCTCACTGAACTGGTGACTTATCTTAAAGCCAATCCAGGTAAAGTGAATTACGCCTCACCGGGTAGTGGTAACTCCAGTCATTTAGCTGCCGAAATGTTTCGTCAACGCACTGGCGTAGAAATCACGCATGTGCCCTACAAAGGCGATGCGCCTGCGTTTGCGGATCTGGTGGGTGGCCAAGTACAAATGATGTTTGCCATCATGGTGAGTGCCGCACCACACGTCCGTGCAGGACGATTAAAACCGATTGCGATTGCAGGCACCGAGCGCTCTGCGGCTTTACCTGACGTACCCTCGATGCCCGAAGCAGGACTGGCCAACTTTGATACACGCGCTTGGTTTGGGATTGCTGTGCCCACCGGCACACCACGCGAGGCCATCACCCGACTCAATAGCGATACCAACAAAGCGTTAGCGCTCAGCGAAATTCGCGAACGACTGGCCGTGTTAGGCGCCACGCCTCAGCCGATGAGCCCCGAGCAGTTTGCAACACTTGCGCGCGAAGATCGCGAAAAGTGGGGCCGACTGGTACGCGATTCTGGCGCGCGCGTGGATTGATTTTGCAGTGATCAACACCCCGGTTCTGATTGTTGGTGGTGGACCAGCGGGCGCGACGCTTGCTGCAGAAATTGGTTGGCGTGGTGGCGCGTGCCTCTTGATCGATCAAGGCGATGGCCATAATCCACACCCACGCGCCAACATGGCAGGCCAACGTAGCATGGAAATTTTTCGGCGCTGGGGTTTAGCCGATCAAGTGCTGCAAGCGAGCTTGCCCGCCGATTATCCGATTGATGTGATTTTCACGACGCGTTTACGTGGGCATGAAATTCATCGTTTTTCTCTGACCAGTACGGCAGATTTTATGGCGCCTACAGATGCTCTACGCGCCAGCCTACCTGATGTGGATTGGTCACCGTATTTCAAAACGCAGATCGGACAAAATTATCTCGAGCCTGTGATCTGTGCGTTTGCTGCCTCGTATGACAAAGTACAAATTCGTCATCACTGGCAACTGCAATCGTTTACGCAAGATGCCGATGGCGTTACTGCACAAATTCAACACACACAAAGTGGTGCGCTTGAAACCGTACGCGCCGCGTATCTGGTGGGTTGTGATGGCGGGCGCAGCGTGGTGCGGCAACGTTTGGGCATTCAATTTACTGGGCGCGGTGCACTCGCACGCAACTTGGGTATTTATTTTCGCTCGCCTGGATTTACCAAAGCGCATCCGTGCGGACGTGGCACGTTACTTTGGACACTGGCCCCCGATTGCCGCGGCGTGTTTATCGCCGTCGATGGAAATGAATATTGGACCTACAACCGTTACTTTGTACGTGAAGACGACCCGCAAGATCCACGCGAGCAAATTCGCCAAGCCGTGGGCGGTGATTTACCACTGGATATTTTGTCGGTCCAACCATGGACCGGTTATCAAGTGGTGGCTGAACGCTATCAACACGGCCGCGTGTTTTTATGTGGTGATGCGGCTCATTTATTTAATCCCACTGGTGGCTTTGGCATGAATACCGCCATTGGTGATGCTGCCGACTTGGGTTGGAAACTCGCCGCACTGCAAGCCGGTTGGGGCGGTGACACGCTACTCGATAGTTACGCCATCGAACGACAACCCATCGGCGTTCGTAATACCACCGAAGCTGCAGGCAACTTCGATAAGGTCTCGGGGCTCATGCAACTGCCCAAAGAAATCGAAGCCGACACTGCAGCCGGTGATGCCTTGCGTCAAGACGTCGCCACGCGCGTGCAAGGTCAAAAGAAAACTTGGTCAGCCAGTGGCATGCATTTAGGTTATCGCTACGAACGCTCTCCGATCATCGTGCCAGATGACACCCCACCGCCGCCTGATACACCACAAATGTACGTACCAACCTCACGACCTGGGCACCGTGCGCCGCATTGTTGGCTCAGCCCGGGTCACTCGACACTTGATCTGGTGCCACGCGAGGGCATGACGTTATTGCGCTTTGATCGATCCGATACACCCCTGCCCTTTGCAAGCGCCGCCCAAGCCATTGGCATGCCGTATACCGAACATCGCATTCAAGATCCGCAAGCGCGTGCGTTGTATGCATATCGATATGTATTGATCCGCCCCGATGGTCACGTGGCTTGGCGTAGTCAAACACCGCCCGTCAACGCAAGGCATATTCTTGATACCGCACGCGGTGCATTGTCTAAGGAACTACATCCATGAATCCGGCTGATGATTTAGCCCAAGCGAAAACACTCGAAGCGCTGTACCCGTTGCTAGCCAAACGCGCAATTGGTGCGGGCTGGAATAAACCCGAACCGGCGATGTGGCCAACACCCAAGCAACTATTTGTACCCTACGCGTGGCGCTATGCGGATGCATTGGCGGCGTTTCAAGCCGCTGGACCGTTGATCACGCCCGAACAAGCCGAGCGACGTAATTTAATTTTGCATAACCCGATCCCGGGTAACACCTACGCCACCTTGCGCACACTGGTGGTGGCCTATCAAGCCATTTTGCCCGGTGAAACCGCACGCTCACACCGGCATACGCCGAACGCACTGCGCCTAGTGCTTGATTCAGGCAACGGTGCCTACACCACCGTCGATGGGATGCGACTGCCTATGCGTGAAGGCGATGTGCTACTCACACCCAATTGGCGTTGGCATGGGCATGGTCACGACGGTGATCGACCATCGGTGTGGGTCGATTATTTAGATGTACCTTTAGTGCAATTACTTGAACCGATTTTTTTTGAAACGCATCCTGATTGGATTGAAACAGCACAAACAACCGGACGCGATTCACCGTTTGTGTTTGCTTGGCGCGATACCGAACAGCGGTTAGCCGCAGTGACCCCAGACGCACGTGGCGGACGACGTGTCGCACTCGGTGATCCAGCCATGCCTACCATCGGATTACACATGTGGCAACTTGATCGCGGCACGCAAACACAGCCGCAAAAAGACACCACAAACAATATCTATACCGTATTGCATGGTGAAGGTCATAGCATGATTGATGGGCAACGCTTTGCATGGCAACGCGGTGATGTCATTGCTGCACCGGCGTGGCGTGAACATCATCATGTGGCCAAGACGGATGCCGTGTTGTTTCGTGTCACCGATGAACCGGTGATGCAAACCCTAGGACTCGTGCGTCACGCGCCGTGACATCTACGCATCATCTTCATCGTTCACTGAAGAATATTTCATTGGAGCAGTACATGGATTTACGTCGACGTATTTCTACGTGGTTTGCTGCCTTCGTGCTGGTCTTGAGCGGTACGTTATGCGCACAACCATTTCCATCTAAACCGATTCGCTTTATCGTGCCGTATCCACCTGGGGGCACGATCGATGTGATGGCGCGTGCGATTGCGCCAGAAATGTCGGCCTTATGGAATCAACCGGTGGTCGTTGAAAATATTGGTGGCGCCGGTTCTGTGATTGGTACAGAGCGCGCTGCTGCTGCACCTCCCGATGGACATACGTTGTTACTCACGGTGAATCCAACCGTTGTTGGCAATCGTTTCTTATTTAAAAAATTACCGTATGACCCAGATAAAAGTATTGTCCCAGTGACGATGCTTGCACAAGGTGGTCAATTTATTTTTGCGCATCCCGCGTTTCCTGCAAACACATTACGCGAGCTGGTCGAGCTCGCACGCCGCGAGCCTGGCAAGATTCCGTACGCATCGTTTGGAAATGGTTCGCAACCGCAATTGTTATTTGAAACGATCGGCAAACGTGAAAACGTGCGCTTACTACATGTACCTTACAAAGGGATCGCACAAGCGACGACCGCGGTGGTCGCTGGTGAGGTGCAGTTATGCGTAGCGAGTGCCGCACAAGCCGGCGCACTGATTAAAGCCGGCAAACTCAAAGCACTGGCGGTCGCCTCGGATCGACGCGCCACGGGATTTACCGACATACCCACCGTCGCTGAAGCGGGTTACCCCTACGCGTTAGCTTCAGTATGGTTGGGTGTATTTGCACCTGGTGGAATGACACCCGCATTGATTGATCGTTTGCAGCGCGACTTTGCTAGCGTGGCGCGCCGGCCTGATTTTGTCGAGCGGCATATCACCGGTCGTGGTTTTGAACTTGTTGCCAATACGCCTGCCGCGTTTGCCGCAGCGATTCGCGCAGAAACCGAACTCGCTGGTGAAATGGTGCGCGCAGCCAATATTCAAGCCGAGTAAGGCAGGCGCGATCTTATTTGATCAAGACGCAGTGAAATTTTGCTGCGTTGCGCATGGCGCACCCCACCGACATCAAGGTACAGTGAACTGCACGTTGCTCGACGACGTGAATCGCTTGTTTGAGGGGGATCGTGTATGCATCAGTTTGCGTCACTTCGCTTCAGCGCAGTCTTTGGTCAGTTTGCACGGTACGCGACACTGTTACTGTGCGGCTATTGTTTAATTTCTAGCGCGATCGCGCAATCTTGGCCAAGTAAACCCATTCGGTTGATTGTGCCCTATGGGCCCGGCGGATCCACCGACTTAAACGGCCGCGCGTTTGGACAAAAACTCCAAGAGGCCTTCGGTCAATCGGTTGTGGTTGAAAACAAACCCGGCGGTTCAGCGATGATCGGGGCAGCCGACGTCGCAAAAGCTGCGCCTGATGGTTACACCTTCTTGGTGGGCTCACCACAGATATTTATTTTGAATCCGCTGTTTTTCAAAGAGCGCAAATACGATGCAGAAAAAGATTTTTCACCGGTTGGTATTACGCTGATTTCACCCAATTACATCATGGTGCATCCGCAAGCACCGATTCGAACGATCACCGAACTAATCCAATGGGCCAAAGCCAATCCAGGTAAAGCGTTTTACGCGTCCTCTGGCGCTGGTTCCTCTGGGCATCTGGCTGGGTTGTTATTAAATCGACTGGGGAATATTGAGTTGCAGCACATCGGCTACAAAGGCAGCGCAGGTGCCGTCTCGGATGTGTTGGGTGGTCAAGTGCCGATTCTCATCGATCAACCGGCGCCCGGCATTACCCATGTGCGTGCAGGTAAGCTTCGAGCGGTTGCAGTGGGCACCACTGAACGCGTCGCTGCACTGGCTGAGGTGCCCACCGTGCGTGAACAAGGCTTACCCGAGTTTGAATCATCGACCTGGTTTGGTTTTTTCGCACCTGCCGGTACACCACGCGGGATCATTGACCGCGTTTACGCAGAACTAGAAAAATCTGCACGCTTACCTGAAATTCGTAATAAGTTTGATCCTGCCGGTTACATCACTACGGCCATCGGGCCGGATGCAACCGCTGAAAAGATACGCCTTGACCGCGCGCGTTGGACGCGTCTGGTTCAAGATGCCGGTGTTAAACCTGAGTAGGGCGATGCAATGAAAGCTGTGTTGTGTAAACAATTTGGGCCACCCGATACCCTAGAGATAGCCAACGTACCTGAGCCGATTGCAGGGCCAGGTGAAGTGGTGATCACGGTGAAAGCGGCCAGCGTTAATTTTCCGGATGTACTGATCATCCAAAATAAATATCAATTCAAACCGCCCTTACCGTTTTCTCCGGGTAGTGAGGTTGCTGGTGTGATCAAAAGCGTGGGCGATGGGGTGACCAACGTTCAACCAGGCGATCGGATCGTCGCCTTCACAACCTATGGTGCGTTTGCAGAAGAAGTTAAAACCGAAGCAACGCGTTGCTCGCCAATTCCTCTTGGAATGGACTTTGAAAGTGCTGCAGCTTTTGTGTTGACCTATGGCACCTCTGATCACGCGCTCCGCGATCGCGGGCAACTCAAGGCTGGCGAGACGCTCCTCGTGCTCGGCGCTGCAGGTGGTGTAGGCGTTGCAGCGATTGAAATTGGTAAAGCATTGGGGGCCCGTGTGATTGCCTGCGCTTCGAGCGATGAAAAACTCGCCGTGTGTCAGCAACACGGTGCGGATGCGCTCATTAACTATCAAACAGAGAATTTGCGTGATCGTGTGAAAGCGCTCACCAATGGCCGTGGTGTCGATGTTGTGTATGACCCCGTCGGTGGTGACTACACCGAGCAAGCCTTGCGTTGTTGTGCGTGGCGTGGTCGATTGCTTGTGGTGGGATTTGCCGCCGGTGAAATTCCAAAAATTCCTGCCAATCTCCCGCTACTCAAGGGTTGTTCGGTGGTCGGGGTATTTTGGGGTGATTGGGCTAAACAAGAACCGCAAGCTTTCGCTCTTGGCATACAACAAATCAGCACTTGGTATCGCGAAGGCAAGATCAAGCCACATGTATCGCAAACATTTCCACTCGAGCGCGCCGCTCAGGCGATGCAATTGATGGCGGATCGTCGCGTCAAAGGCAAGGTCGTGATTGTGCCGGGGTTAAGTGGCGCCGCTGAACAAACACCACATCAATAAAATTCACGCCACAAAAAAACAGGGCCGCAAATGCGGCCCTGTTTACTTCGACATTGCGATCAAACGAAGTGTTACTGCGCAGCCACCTCGACTGAGGGTGCTGCAGCTTCGCCCGCCGGTGCCAATTCAACTGCAGGCACTTCTGCTGACTGCTGACGACGCACCGAGTGATACGCCATGCCTGTACCTGCCGGAATCAAGCGACCCACAATCACGTTCTCTTTGAGACCGCGCAATGGATCGCGCTTGCCCATGATGGCCGCTTCGGTCAACACACGCGTGGTCTCTTGGAAAGACGCTGCGGAAATAAACGAATCGGTCGAGAGCGAAGCCTTGGTAATGCCGAGGAGCATGAAAGCGTAGACGGCGGGTTTTTTGCCTGCCTTTACAGCTTTTTCATTTTCCCCGAGCACATCGGCACGTTCGGCCTGCTCTTCACGAATGAAGCTGGTTTCGCCCGGATCGGTGATGACCACACGACGCAGCATCTGACGCACGATGACTTCGATGTGCTTGTCGTTGATCTTCACACCCTGCAAGCGATACACGTCTTGTACTTCATCAATGATGTAACGGGCCAAGGCCTCGACACCCAATAAACGTAGCTGATCGTGCGGATCGACTGGACCGTCGACGATCATCTCGCCTTTGTTCACCACTTGGCCATCGTGCACCAACACGTGCTTGTCTTTGGGGATCAAGTACTCGTGTTGTACGCCATCAAGGTCGGTGATGACCAAACGCTGCTTACCCTTGGTGTCTTTACCAAATGAGGTGGTGCCGGTGACTTCAGCCAACATGCCGGCATCTTTGGGTGAACGCGCTTCAAACAGTTCTGCCACACGCGGTAGACCGCCGGTGATGTCACGTGTTTTTTGCGATTCAGTCGGGATACGCGCAAGCACTTCACCTACATGCACTTGTTGGCCATCTCGTACCGCAATCACCGCGCCCACTTGGAAGGTGATATTCACCGGATGATCGGTGCCAGCGATGCGCACTTCGTCACCGCTTTCGTTTAAGAGCTTCACCGTTGGGCGCACGCCCTTAGCAGTTGTGGTCGAGCGACGTTTTGGATCAATCACCACCAGCGTGGACAAGCCAGTCACATCGTCCACTTGTTTCGCCACGGTCACGCCTTCTTCGACGTTCTCAAGACGTACGGTACCGCCGTACTCAGAAACAATCGGACGGGTATGCGGTTCCCACGCAGCCAGTTGCGCGCCGGCTTTCACTACCGTGCCATCCGAAGCAAGCAAGGTCGCGCCGTAAGGCACTTTATGGCGTTCGCGCTCACCACCTTTGTCATCAGTGATGATGGCTTCGCCTGAACGCGAGATGACGATTTTTTCGCCTTTGGCGTTGGTGACATAACGCATCAGCGGCGTAAAGCGAACCGTACCGTTGGATTTTGCTTCAATCTGACTCGCGACTGCGTTTCGTGACGCCGCACCACCGATGTGGAACGTGCGCATGGTGAGCTGCGTGCCTGGTTCACCAATCGATTGTGCAGCAATCACCCCCACGGCCTCGCCCACATTGACCAATGAGCCACGGCCAAGATCGCGGCCGTAACACTTGGCACACAGACCCCAACGCGTGTCGCATGTCAGCGGTGTACGGACCTTGACTTCATCCACACCCAACTCATCGATGCGATCGACATGATCTTCTTCAATCAAGGTGCCCGCAGGGAACAACACGTCTTGCGTTTCAGGATGCAAGAGTTCAGTTGCCAAAACACGTCCCAAAATACGTTCACGTAGCGCTTCGACAACTTCACCGCCCTCAACCAAGGCTTTCATCGATACGCCGTTATCTGTACCGCAATCGTCTTCGGTGACCACTAAATCTTGGGTCACATCGACTAAGCGACGCGTGAGGTAACCCGAGTTCGCTGTCTTCAAAGCGGTATCGGCAAGACCCTTACGCGCACCGTGCGTCGAAATGAAGTATTGCAGCACATTCAAACCTTCGCGGAAGTTTGCCGTGATCGGTGTCTCGATAATCGAGCCATCGGGCTTGGCCATCAGGCCACGCATTCCGGCCAACTGACGAATCTGCGCCGCCGATCCACGCGCACCCGAATCCGCCATCATGTAGATCGAGTTGAATGATTCTTGCGTGGTTTTTTTGCCGTTGTGATCAACAACAGGCTCGGTGCCGAGTTGATCCATCATCGCCTTACCCACTTGTTCACCACAACGTGACCAGATATCCACCACTTTGTTGTAGCGCTCACCCACGGTGACCAGACCCGAGGTGTATTGGGCTTCGATTTCTTCGACTTCGGTTTCGGCCGCACCGATCAAATCCTGCTTGACGGTCGGAATCAACATGTCTTGCACGCCAAACGAAATACCTGCGCGTGTCGCCATGGTGAATCCGGCTTGCATCAGCTTATCGGCAAAAATCACCGTTTCACGCAAGCCACAGCGACGGAATGAGGCGTTGATCAGACGTGAAATTTCTTTCTTTTTGAGCGATTTGTTAATTAACGGGAAGGGCAATCCGGGCGGCAGGATTTCGGATAACAAAGCGCGACCCACCGTTGTTTCGTAACGCGTGACGCGCTCGGTATGCTCACCGTTGGCTTCGACGTGCACTTCGCGGATACGCACCCAAACACGGGCATTCAGATCCACCTGACGACCTTCGTAGGCACGCGAGACTTCCGCCAAGTTAGAAAACGCCATGCCTTCGCCGTTGGCATTCACGCGCATGCGTGTGCCGTAGTACAGACCCAACACGATGTCTTGCGAAGGAACGATGATCGGTTCACCGTTGGCAGGCGAGAGCACGTTGTTCGAAGCGAGCATCAAGGTGCGTGCTTCCATTTGTGCTTCGAGGGACAAAGGCACGTGAACCGCCATCTGGTCACCGTCAAAGTCGGCGTTAAATGCCGCACAAACTAACGGATGCAGTTGAATGGCTTTACCTTCAATCAGCACGGGCTCAAATGCCTGAATACCTAATCGATGCAAGGTCGGTGCGCGGTTGAGCATGACCGGATGTTCACGAATCACGTCTTCGAGAATGTCCCACACCTCGGGCACTTCTTGTTCGACTAAACGCTTGGCTGCTTTGATGGTTGTTGCTAACCCAAGCAATTCAAGTTTGTTGAAGATAAACGGCTTAAACAACTCGAGCGCCATTTTCTTTGGCAAACCGCATTGATGCAGCTTGAGTTGCGGACCCACCACGATGACCGAGCGACCCGAGTAGTCAACGCGTTTACCCAATAGGTTTTGACGGAAACGACCGCCCTTACCTTTGATCATGTCAGCCAGCGACTTCAACGGACGCTTGTTGGCGCCAGTCATGGCCTTACCGCGACGGCCGTTATCGAGCAAGGAATCGACTGCCTCTTGTAGCATGCGCTTTTCGTTGCGCACAATGATTTCTGGCGCCTTTAACTCAAGCAAACGCTTCAAGCGGTTATTTCGGTTGATCACGCGACGATATAAATCGTTCAGGTCGGAAGTAGCAAAACGACCGCCATCCAACGGAACCAACGGACGCAGTTCTGGTGGCAGCACCGGAAGCACTTCCATCACCATCCAATCGGGCTTGATGCCAGAGTTTTTAAAGCCTTCGAGCACCTTCAGGCGCTTGGCGAGCTTTTTGATTTTGGCATCTGAGCTGGTGGCTTCGAGATCTTTGCGCAGTTGCTCAATTTCGTGGGCAAGGTCAATGCCGCGTAAGAGTTCGCGCACACCTTCGGCACCCATAATGGCGGTGAAGTCATCGCCATACTCTTCGACTTTCGCTAAATAATCGTCTTCCGTCAGCAACTGGCAACGCTTGAGCGTGGTCATCCCCGGATCGGTCACGACAAACGCTTCAAAGTACAGAACGCGCTCGATGTCGCGCAAGGTCATATCAAGCACCAAGCCTAAGCGCGAGGGCAGCGACTTGAGAAACCAAATGTGCGCGACTGGGCTCGCCAGTTCGATATGGCCCATGCGTTCGCGACGCACTTTGGCCAGCGTCACTTCAACGCCGCACTTCTCACAGATCACGCCACGATGTTTTAAGCGTTTGTACTTGCCGCACAAGCATTCGTAGTCCTTGATCGGACCAAAAATCTTGGCGCAAAACAAACCGTCGCGTTCTGGCTTGAACGTACGATAGTTAATCGTCTCTGGCTTTTTAACTTCGCCATACGACCAGGAACGGATCTTTTCAGGCGATGCAAGCCCGATTTTGATCGCGTCGAATTCCTCAACCTGCTGGACCTGCTTGAATAGCTCGAGAAGTGCTTTCATGCCCTGCCCCTCTTTAGAAGTGCTTAATGACGCTCGAGGTCGATGTCGATACCCAACGACCGGATTTCTTTAACCAACACATTGAACGATTCGGGCATGCCCGCCTCGATCTTGTGATCCCCTTTGACGATGTTTTCATACACCTTCGTCCGCCCGTTGATGTCATCGGATTTGACCGTGAGCATCTCTTGCAGTGTGTATGACGCACCGTATGCTTCCAGTGCCCAAACCTCCATCTCACCGAAGCGCTGTCCACCAAACTGCGCCTTGCCACCCAGCGGCTGCTGCGTGACCAGCGAGTACGGTCCGGTTGAACGTGCGTGCATTTTGTCGTCGACCAAATGGTGCAGCTTGAGCATGTGCATATAGCCCACGGTCACCTGACGATCAAACGCTTCTCCAGTACGGCCATCAAACAACGTGACTTGTCCAGAGGTGGGCAAACCAGCGAGTTCTAACATACCGTTGATTTCTGCTTCAGACGCACCATCAAACACGGGCGTTGCAAACGGCACACCTTTTTCAAGGTTGCGCGATAACTGCAACACATCTTCGTCAGACAAATCTTTGACTGACTCTTCGTGACCGCTCGAGTCATAAATCTTGACCAGCAGTTTTTTCATTTCTGCCGCTTTGGCTTGTTGTTGAACCAACTGACCAATCTTCAAGCCCAAGCCTTTGGCTGCCCAACCCAAATGGGTTTCGAGAATCTGGCCTACGTTCATTCGCGAGGGCACGCCCAACGGGTTAAGCACGATATCCATCGGCGTGCCATCGGCCATGTGCGGCATATCTTCGACCGGTGTGATCTTAGAGATCACGCCCTTGTTGCCGTGACGCCCGGCCATCTTATCGCCAGGTTGCAAACGACGCTTCACGGCCACGTACACCTTGACCATTTTCAACACGCCCGGCGGAAGCTCATCACCTTGGGTGAGTTTTTTACGCTTGGCTTCGAACGCGGCATCAAACACACGACGTTGTTGCGCGATCGATTCTTTTAGCGCTTCGACTTGCAACGCCGATTCTTCGCTAGCCAAACGGATATCAAACCAATCATGCTGCTCGACTGTCTCGAGATAGCTCTTGGTTATTTTGGTGCCTTTGGCGAGTTTCTTTGGTCCGCCATTAGCAACTTTGCCGTTGAGCAAACGCTCTAAACGCTCAAAGGTATCGCCTTCGACAATACGCATCTGATCGGCCAAGTCGGTCTTGTAGCGACGCAACTCATCTTCAATGATTTGTTGGCTACGCTTATCGCGGTCGATACCTTCACGCGTAAAGACTTGCACATCAATCACGGTACCCGAAATACCGGAAGGCACGCGCAAGCTGGTGTCTTTGACGTCGGATGCTTTTTCACCAAAGATCGCACGCAAGAGTTTTTCTTCTGGCGTAAGCTGAGTTTCACCTTTCGGCGTGACCTTACCGACCAACACATCGCCCGCTTCGACTTCGGCACCGATATACACAATGCCCGACTCATCCAAGCGACCCAACTGACCTTCAGACAGGTTAGAGATGTCACGCGTAATTTCTTCTGAGCCCAGCTTTGTGTCGCGCGCAACAACGGTCAGCTCTTCGATATGAATCGAGGTAAAGCGATCATCCGCAACCACACGCTCAGAGATCAAAATCGAGTCTTCGAAGTTGTACCCGTTCCAAGGCATAAACGCGACGAGCATGTTTTGCCCGAGTGCGAGCTCACCCAAATCGGTCGACGCACCATCCGCCACCACATCACCACGCGCAATGATTTCGCCGATTTTCACGATCGGACGCTGGTTAATGTTGGTGTTCTGGTTTGAGCGCGTATATTTAGTCAGCTTATAAATATCCACACCCACTTCACCGGGCACGGTTTCGTCGTCGTTTACTCGCACCACAACGCGCGTGGCATCAACGTAATCAACCACACCGCCACGCAACGCAATCACGCACGTTCCGGAGTCAACCGCAGCGGTACGTTCAACACCCGTACCCACCAAGGCTTTTTCTGGACGCAAGCAGGGCACCGCTTGGCGTTGCATGTTCGAGCCCATCAAGGCGCGGTTTGCGTCATCGTGCTCTAAGAATGGAATCAACGAAGCGGCAACCGACACAATCTGCGCCGGTGCAATATCCATGTACTGGACTTTATCCGGCGTAGATAGCGAGAACTCGTTCTTGTTACGGCAAGACACCAAGGTATCAGTGAGTCGACCGTTTTTATCCATGGCCGCGTTCGCCTGCGCGATCACAAAGTTACCTTCTTCGATCGCGGACAAGTAATCGGTGTCGTTGGTGACCTTGCCATCTTTCACGCGGCGATACGGCGTTTCAAGAAAGCCATAACGATTGGTGCGCGCATACAAGGCCAATGAGTTAATCAAACCGATGTTCGGTCCCTCAGGCGTTTCGATTGGACACACACGACCGTAATGGGTTGGGTGCACGTCACGCACTTCAAAACCTGCGCGCTCGCGAGTTAAGCCACCCGGTCCAAGAGCCGAGACACGACGTTTGTGTGTGATCTCGGACAGCGGATTGGTTTGGTCCATAAACTGTGAGAGCTGCGATGAACCAAAGAACTCTTTAATCGCTGCCGAAATCGGCTTGGCGTTAATGAGATCGTGGGGCATCAAGTTTTCGGATTCAGCCTGTGACAAGCGCTCTTTGACAGCGCGCTCAACACGTACCAAACCGGCACGGAACTGATTTTCAGCAAGTTCACCCACGGAGCGCACACGGCGGTTACCCAAGTGGTCAATATCGTCAATTTCGCCACGACCGTTGCGCAGCTCAACCAAAATACGGATCACTTCCACGATGTCGCGCGGTGACAAGGTCAAGCGCTGCTCAATCATCACCTCGAGTTTTTGCCGATCGACACCTTGCGCTTTTAATTCGCCGTACATTTTTTCGGCGATTTCTTGTGCTTGCTGCTCGGTGGCAATTCCTTCCAAACTCACTTTGGATAAATGCAACTCTGGTGCGGCATGGAAGTACGCACGCACGGCATCTTCTGATTCGCGCGGCAAAGCAATATTTTTTAAACGTAGCTGCCAGCTAAACTCACCGGGCGCACCAATGCGGCGGTTAAATTTCATCCGGCCGACGGAGGACAGGTCGTAGCGCTCTTCAGCAAAGAACAAACCGTTGAAAAGCGTTTCAACCGCATCTTCGGTTGGCGGCTCGCCGGGACGCATCATGCGATAGATAGCCACGCGTGCTGCGTTCATGTCCATCGTTTCATCGATACGCAAGGTTTGCGAGACGTAGGCGCCTTGATCGAGGTCGTTGGTGAATAGCGTACGAATCGCGCTGATACGCGCTTCACGCAACTTGGCTAACAACGTTTCGGTGATCTCATCGTTCGCGTTGGCTACAATTTCACCGTCTTCGCTCACCACGTTATGCGCCAGGGTACGGCCGAGCAAATACTCGTCGGGTGCATCGATTTTTTTGATGCCAGCGGCATCCATATCGCGAATATGTTTAACCGTGACGCGCTTGTCTTTTGCGACAATGACCTTGCCTGATTTATCGAGAATGTCAAAGCGTGCCACTTCACCACGCAAACGCTCGGGAACTAAATCAAAGCGCACGTGATTGGGTTCGATATGG
>CAWUMP010000034.1:0-14661 GCA_963923385.1 uncultured bacterium
AGATGTGTATAAGAGACAGGTACTAACAGCACGCAGTTACCGAGTAAACCAAACTCTTCAGAGAACACCGCAAAAATAAAATCAGTGTGACGTTCCGGAATAAACTCTAGGTGCGTTTGCGTTCCAGACAGCCAGCCTTTGCCAAAAATTCCACCCGAACCGACGGCGATGGTTGATTGAATGATGTGATAGCCCGCCCCCAGCGGATCTGAACTTGGGTCGAGTAACGTGAGGATGCGTTTACGTTGATAGTCGTGCAGCATGCCCCATAACGGCGGCAAGCTGGCCAGACCGATGACGCTGACACCGGCAATGACTTTCCAAGAAAGACCGGCAAAGAAAATAACGTAGCAGCCTGCTGCGCCGACCAAAATGGCCGTGCCTAAATCGGGTTGCCGTGCAATTAATAGGACGGGTAGTAACAACAGTACCCCAGCAATTAAAAAATCGCGCGCGCGTAATAAGGCTTCATTACGATGAAAATGCCAGGCCAACATGAGCGGCATAGCGATTTTCATGATCTCCGAAGGTTGAATGCGCGCCACGCCTAGATGTAACCAGCGGCGAGCACCGTTCGCAACATCGCCAAATAACGCGACCGCGATCAACAAGATCAACCCAAGTAAGTACACTGGTAACGCAAAGCGCATCAGTGTTTGCGGCTGCAATTGCGCGACGACCCACATGGCGGTAAAAGCCACCGCAAGATTAATCAGCTGTGCGGAGACGCGTTGTGGATAGTCATAACTGGCGCTAAACAAGGTGAGCAAACCCAAACCAACCAAAATAATGGCGATCGTGAGTAAGGTTTGATCCATCCCAGCGTTGAGTCGAAAAAATAAGCGACGCAAACTGAATTGCGTGAGTTGCATCAATCTTCTCCTGCGTCGTCTTCGTCGGCCGATTTGCGCGCTGGTGGAATTTTTCCGAGCAACCAGTAATCGAGTACGGCTCGTGCAATGGGTGCAGCAGCACGTGCACCAAAGCCGCCGTTTTCGACAATGGTCATCAAGGCAATTTTTGGATTGTCTAACGGAGCAAAGGCAATGAATAACGAGTGATCGCGATGTCGCTCAGCAATTTTTCGCTCGTCGTATTTTTCATTTTGCTTCATGCCGATCACCTGTGCGGTTCCGGTCTTGCCGCCGCTGGAATACTGCGCACCTGCAAACGCACGTGCACCCGTGCCCTCTTTATTCACCCCAGCCATGGCGTTTTTAACGAACTCGACGTTCTCGGGTTTGAGCGAAATTTGGCTAATGAGTTGCGGCTCGATGTAGCGTCGATCCCCAGAGCGCAAATGGTCAACGTGCGCCACTAAGTGCGGTCGATACATCGCCCCGCCATTGGCTAGCGCAGCGACTGCTTGTGCTAGTTGCACGGGTGTGTAGGCGTTGTAGCCTTGTCCAATACCGATCGAAATCGTTTCTCCGGCATACCACTTTTGTTGTTCGGGACGACGAAAGCGTCGTTGTTTCCATTCGGGAGAAGGCAGTACGCCGATGGCTTCGCCCTCTAAATCGATACCGGTTTTTGCGCCGAGCCCGAATTGCTTCATAAACGCAGCGATCGCATCAATGCCCATGTCGTTGGCAAGTTGGTAGTAGTACGTATCAGACGAGACAACGATGGACTTATATAGATCGACCGAGCCATTTCCCCCGGGCTTTGAATCACGAAAGCGTCGACCGCCAAATTCGTAGTACCCCGGATCGCTAATGGTGTATCGCGGGTGACGTTTACCGGATTCCAAGGCTGCGAGAGCCATGAACGGTTTAAATGTCGACCCCGGGGGGTAAACACCCGCAATCGCACGATTATTGAGCGGTCGATCCGGTGAGTTATTTAGTTCCGCCCAACTTTGTGGATCAATACCATCGACAAATAAATTTGGATCAAAGCCTGGCTTCGATACGAAAGCTAAGATCGCACCGCTGGCGGGGTCAATGGCCACGAGTGCGCCGCGTCGATCACCAAAGGCTTGCTCCACAATTTCTTGTAACTTGATATCGATGGTGAGGGTGATGTTGTTACCGGGCTGCGCAGCCGTACGCGACAGCGTACGAATACCACGTCCACCCGCATCGATTTCAACTTGTTCAAATCCGGTACTGCCGTGCAGTTCATTTTGATAACTGGCCTCAACGCCAGTCTTTCCGACAAAATCGGTGCCGCGGTAATTGGCAGAAACGCCTTGTTCTTCGAGACGCTCGATATCTCGGTCAGTCATCCGACCGATATAACCAATCACATGCGATGCGGTATCGCCGTAGGGATATTGGCGAAACAAGCGTGCGCGAATTTCAACGCCTGGAAAGCGAAACCGATTGGCCGCAAAACGTGCCACCTCTTCGTCGGTGAGTCGGTTGCGGATCGGTAAGCTGTCTGCGTTGCGAGATTCCGAAAGCAACTTACGAAAGCGACTGCGATCGCGTGGTTGAATATCGACGACTTCAGCCAATTCAGTGATCGTGCGTTCCAGGTCGTTAATCTTGCTTGGTGAAATTTCGAGTGTGTACGCAGAGTAGTTACGTGCTAACACGACGCCGTTGCGATCTAAAATCAATCCGCGGTTGGGTGCAATTGGCACGATCGAAATACGATTGTCTTCTGCCTTAGCGTGGTACACATCGTGCTGCACGATTTGTAGCCACGTGAAGCGTAAAAGCAAGATCGCAAAGCACACCAGCACTGCCACACTGACAAAACCAACGCGCACCTGAAACTGATACAGCTCGCGCTGATGATTTTTTAGTTCGGTAAGGCGCATGCGAGATTCGTCCGATTAAATCGGCCGAGTTTCGTCGATCTCGGTGGGTCGACGTTGTGGTGCGAGGAGCACCCAAGTCAACACAGGCCAAGTGAGCGCAGCGAGAATCGGGCCGACCAGGAGTGACCAACCCGGAAACTGACCACCTGCCACCAATCGAATCAGCACTTGCATGGCTTGCGCTGCGATTAACAAGGCAGCCACGTGCAAGCTTTGTTGTAACCAGCCGAACCATAAAACGCGTCGCGACAAGCTCATTGATACAAACGCTAGGAGTGAATACGTCAAGGCGTGTTGACCAAGTAACACGCCATTGCCTGCGTCCATCATTAAGCCCAAACACCAAGCCACACCCAAACCAATCAGTCGCGGATGCCGCACACACCAAAACACCAAGACCAGTGCAACGAAGTCAGGCACCAACGCGACACTCCGCCACGGCAAAAAATTTAAGAGTAATGCGCAGAAAAAAGAGATCGCAATCGTGCTGATGCGCACCGGCAGCAAAATATAATTCGGGCGCTCAGCCGGCATCGCGTGCCTCACGTTTACGTTTTTGTTTACCGCGCGATTTTTTTTCACCCGCAGGTGTGGCTTCTTCGGGATAGTCTGGCGCACGCCCCTCGGCAGCCAATGCAAGTAAATAGCGACTGTGCTCGATGCCTGCAGCAGGTTGACACAGAATGCGCGCAAACGCGGCAGCGGCATCGCGATCAATTCGACTCACCGTGGCGACGGGTAGACCAGCCGGATAGGTCCCATCGATGCCCGAAGTCACAACGCGATCACCAGGTTCGATTTCTGCGTTCGCCGCTAAAAAACGTAACTCGAGCATGCCGCTATTGCCGGCACCAAATGCCACAGCGCGTAACCCGTTACGCACCACTTGCACCGGGATGGCTTGTTCTTTGTCGGTGAGCAGTGTGACTTCGGCCACCATTGGATAGACGCGTGTCAATTGTCCGACCACGCCGTTTTCGTCGATCACCGCTTGCCCGGGGACCAAGCCGCGCAGGCTACCTTTATCCACAATCACTTTGCGCGAAAAGGCATCGCGTCCCGCATACAAAACTTCGATCGGTGTAGATTGATAACCGAGACGTTGTTGTGCGCCCACCAAACGACGCAATTGCGCTAACTCCGCCGTGGTGGCATCCAAGCGTTGTGCGTTTTGTGCGTTCTCGACCAATTGCTTGCGCAAGCTCGCGACCTCGTCGCTGAGCGCCGATTGACTGACAAAATAGCTGCCGAGTCTGCGTAACAGTTGTTCGGGCGCAGCAGCGGCTTGTTGCAAAGGAAACGCAATGAGTGCGAGCACGGTACGCACGGAATCGACATATTTAAAGCGCGCATCGGCAATGAGTAACGCGATCGATAGCGAGGCGAAAAACGCCAAACGAACCAGTGGCGCAGGGCCGCGCCGAAAAAACGGTGGGGGAGTGTGTTCCATACTCCCCGGTTCAATCACTCATTGGTAAAGATTGGACCGAAATGCTCCATCTTCTCGAGCGCTTTACCCGAGCCGCGCACCACGCAAGTGAGTGGGTCGTCGGCCACGATCACAGGCAATCCAGTTTCTTCCATCAGCAAGCGATCTAAGTCGCGCAACAACGCGCCGCCGCCAGTGAGGACCATGCCTTTTTCGGCGATATCGGCGCCGAGCTCGGGCGGCGTTTGTTCGAGTGCGTTTTTTACTGCCGACACGATTTGATTTAACGGTTCGGTCAGTGCTTCAAGAATTTCATTTGAGCTAATGGTGAAACTGCGTGGAATACCTTCGGCTAGGTTGCGACCCTTGACTTCCATTTCACGTACTTCAGAGCCAGGGAACGCTGAGCCGATTTGTTTTTTCACCATCTCTGCGGTGGTTTCACCGATCAGCATGCCGTAGTTACGGCGAATGTAATTGATGATGGCTTCGTCGAATTTGTCACCACCGATACGTACCGAACCCGAGTACACCATGCCGCCTAATGAAATCACACCGACTTCGGTGGTGCCGCCGCCGATATCAACCACCATCGATCCGGTGGCATCTGCCACAGGCAGATCGGCGCCGATGGCCGCAGCCATTGGTTCTTCGATGAGATACACCTGCCCGGCGCCTGCGCCAATGGCGGCATCACGAATCGCGCGTTTTTCAACTTGTGTGGAACCGCAGGGCACGCAAATGATGATGCGTGGACTCGGAGAAAATAGTTTGTTGTCGTGTACGCGCTTAATAAACTGCTTGATCATTTGCTCGGTGATGATGAAGTCGGCAATCACGCCATCTTTCATCGGCCGAATCGCAACGATATTGCCGGGCGTTTTACCCAACATCGACTTGGCTTCTTTGCCAACAGCTTGAATAGTTTTCTTGGCGTTGGGGCCGCCTTCTTGGCGAATTGCAACGACCGAGGGTTCATCGAGCACGATGCCTTTACCACGCACATAAATCAGCGTGTTTGCCGTACCGAGGTCAATAGCTAAGTCGTTTGAAAAATAGCTTCTTAAAAAACCAAACATGGGCGTCGGTTGCCTCTCGTGTGGCACTTGCAGACAGGCGTCTGCAAACGCATTTATCAGAGTGAATATGATACCCTAATGCGCCTGTCATTTGATGGGTTGCGTGCGCTTTTGCTCGGTGGGTTCGTTTGGATTTTGGCGTGTAGTGATCCCGCCATCAGGCTTGAGTGCGCTGCAATTTTCAACCGCTCGTTTTTTTCTTCCCCTTCAGCGTTTATGGCCCTTGATCTTGAGCAAATTCGACGCGTCGCCCGCCTTGCCCGGATCACGGTCAACGAGGCCGAAGCGCGCGCAAGTGCCGAGCAGCTCAATGGGGTGATGGACTTGATCGCGCAAATGCAGGCGGTCGACACCACTGGCATTGCCCCCATGTCGCATGCGTTGGATGTTGTGCAGCGATTACGCGCGGATGTGGTGAGCGAAACCGATCAACGCAGCGCCTACCAAGCGATCGCGCCGGCGGTTGAGGCGGGGCTGTATTTGGTGCCAAAGGTGATTGAGTGAGCGGCGCCTTGGGCGGTCACACCCATGATTGATGCAAGCGTTGCCACACTGGCTGCAGCATTGGCGGCCAAGCAGGTCTCGAGCTTTGAGCTGACGCAGGCGTTTTTGGCGCGAATTGCAGCGCTCAATGGCACCTTCAATGCATTTGTGACGGTCGCCACTGAACAAGCGCTCGCTGAAGCCCGCGCAGCCGATGCCCGCATCGCTGCCGGTGAGTCGGGCCCGTTGCTTGGTGTGCCGATTGCGCATAAAGATATTTTTTGCACCCAAGGTTTACCGACCACCTGTGGCTCAAAGATGTTGGCTAACTTTGTCTCGCCTTACGATGCGCATGTGGTGACGCAGTTACGCCGTGCGGGGGCGGTGATGCTTGGTAAATGCAACATGGACGAGTTCGCGATGGGCTCGTCCAACGAAACCTCATTTTTTGGCCCCGTCCGCAATCCATGGCGTCAGGCCGCAGTCCCCGGCGGATCATCGGGCGGCTCGGCGGCTGCAGTGGCAGCGCGGATGGTGCCGGCGGCGACCGGAACCGACACGGGCGGATCGATTCGTCAGCCAGCGGCGTTTTCTGGCATAAGTGGTCTCAAGCCCACTTATGGGGTGTGCTCGCGCTATGGCATGGTGGCGTTTGCTTCGTCGCTGGATCAAGCAGGTCCGATGGCGCGCAGTGCCGAAGATTTAGCCACCTTACTTGGTGCGATGGCCGGATTTGATGCGCGCGATTCCACCAGTCTTGAGCGGCCAACAGAAAACTACGCGCGCAACTTTGGTCAATCCTTATCCGGATTGCGCATTGGCTTACCGCGCGAATATTTTAGCGAGGGCGTGGATCCGGCGGTGGCCAGCGCGGTGCGCGAAGCGGTACGTTGGTTTGAATCGCAGGGCGCGCGCACCATCGAAATCACATTACCGAACACGCAACTCTCGGTGCCGTGTTATTACGTGCTTGCACCGGCAGAAGCCTCATCCAATTTGTCGCGCTTTGATGGCGTGCGCTATGGGCATCGTGCGCGTCAGTATGATGATCTCGCTTCAATGTATGCAAACTCACGCGCCGAAGGGTTTGGTGCCGAGGTAAAACGTCGCATCTTGATTGGTACCTACGTGTTATCGCAGGGCTATTACGATGCGTATTACTTACAAGCACAAAAACTTCGTCGCCTCGTTGCCAATGATTTCGCTCAGGCGTTTACGCAATGTGATTTGATTCTTGGACCCACAGCACCAAGCACGGCGTTTGATTTGGGTAGTAAAAACGGCGATCCCGTACAGATGTACCTCAACGACATCTTCACCATTGCAGTCAATCTTGCCGGCTTACCTGGCATGTCGATTCCTTGCGGCTTTGATACGCGGGGTTTGCCGATTGGCTTACAGATCATCGGCAATTATTTTGCCGAGTCACAGATGTTGGCCGCTGCGCACGCGTATCAACAAGCCACTGATTGGCACCAACGCACGCCTACGGAGGTTGCGCTGTGAGCGATTGGGAGGTGGTGATTGGCTTAGAAACGCACGCGCAACTGGCCACCCAAAGTAAAATTTTTTCTGGTGCATCGACTGCCTTTGGTGCCGCGCCAAACACCCAAGCGTCTGCCGTTGATATTGCCTTGCCTGGCGTGTTGCCGGTATTAAATGCGCAAGCCGTGGCGCTAGCGATTCGTTTTGGATTGGCGATTGGGGCGACGGTGGCGCCACGTTCGGTGTTTGCGCGCAAAAATTATTTTTATCCTGATTTGCCTAAGGGCTATCAAATCAGTCAATACGAGCTACCGGTGGTACAACACGGCACGCTCAACATCGTGACCGACGCTGGCGAAAAAACCATTCGAATCTTGCGTGCGCATCTAGAAGAAGACGCAGGAAAATCGTTGCACGAAGACTTGCCCGAGGGCTTATCGCAATCGGTGTCTGGTATCGATTTAAACCGCGCTGGCACACCCTTA
This sequence comes from uncultured bacterium, assembly GCA_963923385.1. Lineage (GTDB taxonomy): Bacteria > Pseudomonadota > Gammaproteobacteria > Burkholderiales > SG8-39 > SZAS-79. Next base: position 7,732 of record CAWUMP010000034.1, read on the forward strand.
CTTGAAATTGTGACCGAACCAGATCTGCGCTCCAGTGCCGAAGCTGTGGCCTATGCAAGAGCGTTACATGGTTTGGTGCGCTGGATTGGTATTTGTGACGGCAACATGCAAGAAGGTTCATTCCGTTGTGATGCCAATGTGTCGGTGCGCAAATTTGGCGCCCCATTAGGCACGCGTTGCGAAATTAAAAATCTAAATTCGTTTCGTTTTATGGAGCGCGCCATCGCCTTTGAAGTGCGTCGTCAAATCGAATGCATTGAAGATGGCGGTACCGTTGTGCAAGAAACGCGCTTGTATGACCCAGACCGTGATGAAACGCGCGCGATGCGCTCAAAAGAAGACGCGCACGACTATCGTTATTTTCCTGATCCCGATTTGTTGCCACTGGCGATTAGCGCAGACGAAATTGAACAAGTGCGCCGCGCCATGCCTGAGTTGCCGCAAGCCAAGCGGACGCGGTTTGAAACCCAATACCAGCTCTCGAGTTACGACGCGCGTATGTTGACGAGCTCGTTAGAGCACGCCGATTATTTTGAAGCGTGTGTGCAAGCCGCCAAAGGTGAAGCCAAGCTGTGCGCAAATTGGCAAAACGGTGAATTGGCCGCAGCGCTCAATCGTGCCAACCTAGACATCGCGCAAAGCCCAGTGCCGGCGGCTGCGTTAGGCGGCTTAGTCTGTCGGTTGGTGGATGGCACGCTCAGTAGCAAGTTAGCCAAAGAAGTGTTTGAGGCGATGTGGTTAGGCGAACACGGTGGCGAAGCGGATGCCATCATTGAAGCCAAGGGCTTACGCCAAATTTCTGATCAAGGCGCCATTGAAGCAATGGTCGATGAAGTGCTCGCGGCCAATGCAGACAATGTTGCGCAATATCGAGCAGGAAAAGAAAAAGCGTTTAATGCCTTGGTCGGTCAAGTGATGAAGCGCACCAAAGGTAAAGCCAATCCGACGCAGGTGAACGATCTACTGCGCCAAAAACTCGACGCATCGACGTAAACAATCTCTCCTATCGCGCGTTAGCAGATGGCGAGTGATGCGCTAGAATTTGCGCTCTATTCACGTACGGAACCTCCCCCATGGTGCTCACAGATTCAGCCCTGATTGCGCAGATCACCGCGCGTATGCTCCTCGAAGTCAAGGCGGTGCTCTTTTCTGATGGTAAGCCGTTTATTTTTACCTCGGGTTGGGCTAGCCCGGTGTATATCGATGGCCGTAAATTAATTTCGTATCCGCGTATTCGCCATCAGCTCATGGAGTTTGCTGCGGCGACCATTGTTCGCGATGCGGGCTTTGAGTGCTTTGATACGGTGGCCGGTGGCGAAACCGCTGGCATTCCCTACGCCGCATGGATGGCGGATCGTTTAGGCTTACCGATGCAATACGTACGCAAAAAACCCAAAGGGTTTGGCCGTAACGCACAGATCGAAGGTCATATCGATGTTGGCGCACGCACCTTGTTGGTTGAAGACCTCACCACCGATGGCCGCTCGAAAGTGGTGTTTTGCAAAGCCTTGCGTGATGCCGGTGCGATTGTTGATCACGTCTATGTGAATTTTTACTACAACATCTTTCCTGAGTCGAAGCAGATTCTGAGTGATCTTGGCGTGCAACTGCATTACCTCGCCACTTGGTGGGACGTGCTAGATGTCGTCAAGCAAGGCAATTACTTGGCCGCTGCGCAGATTGATGAAGTCGAAAAATTTCTGCATGCACCTGCAGCGTGGTCGGCGGCGCATGGTGGTGTCTCAAGTTTTCCGGCCAATTAATCACTGCTTCGTTTCTTACCTCAGTCATGCGCGTTGTCAGTGTTAACTTAAACGGCATACGTTCAGCCGCTAATAAAGGGTTCTACGCTTGGCTCGAGCAACAAGCAGCTGATGTGGTGTGCATGCAAGAAGTTAAAGCGCAGGCGGCCGATCTCACTGCGGCAATGTCTGCGCCACCAGGCTGGCACGCCGGCTTTCATTTTGCTGAGAAAAAAGGCTATAGCGGTGTGGGTATTTATAGCCGCCGCGCACCCGATCGCATCCAAACGGGATTTGGTTCCCCCGAATTTGATGCAGAGGGGCGGTACGTTGAAATGCGCTTTGGCGCTCTGTCCGTGGTCTCGGTGTACTTTCCTTCGGGTGCCAGTGCGCCAGAACGACAGCAAGCCAAGTTTCGTTTTCTCGATCTTTTTTTTCCGCACTTAGAAACGCTCAAAGCCAATGGGCAAGAAGTGTTGCTTTGTGGAGACTGGAATATCGCGCATCAAAATATCGATCTCAAAAATTGGAAATCGAATCAAAAAAACTCTGGGTTTCTTCCGGAAGAGCGCGCGTGGTTAAGCCGCGTTTTTGACGAGCTGGGCTATGTCGATGTTTTTCGCACGATCAATGCCGAGCCTGAGCAATACACTTGGTGGTCAAACCGCGGACAAGCGTGGGCAAAGAACGTCGGGTGGCGGATTGATTATCACGTTGCAACACCAGCACTGGCTGCACAAGCGCAACGCGAAGAGATCTATAAAACCGAACGGTTTTCTGATCATGCGCCACTGGTGATTGATTACGCGCGAGCGCTGTAGCCGGCGATTAAGTGCTGTTGGCCATGAACGCGCGCCAGCGCAAAATCAGTGGTTGTGCGCGACGCCACAGACGCCATAGCGTGAATCCGCGTGTTATCCAAGAAAACGATCGACGTGGACGCATCGCAACGACTAGCGCTACTGCACCGAGTAACCACCAAGGCCGCGCTTTGACGTAACGCGCACCTTTGTTGAGATACGCTAGCCATGGAGTGAGACCATCGAGACGGGTTAATCCAGCATCAAGTGTTGCGCGTTGTTGGCTGGCGTGTGCGATCAGTGTGGCCCGTTGCTCGCGTAAGGCGATCAGTCGCTCACCAATCATATCTGACCTAAGTCTTTTTTATCTTTGGCTAATTCGCGCATGGTCGCCGCAAGAAAGCGCGGTCGCGCTGCAAGTCGGCTGCGTAACATCAGAACGCTCACACCACCCGCACCGAGATACAAGGTCGTGAGCAACCCTGCCGCGAGTAGTCGATGCATCTCCCAAAATGCAAACACGATGCATAACGAAGCAAACAGTACCGCCAAACAAAAAAACAATGCAGCCGCCACGCCCCACACGCAGATCTCGCTTAAGCGTAAGAGCTGCTCTTCGACCTCGTTGGCCGCAATGCGAGCGCGTGTTTCTGCAAAGCCGAGCGCAGCACCGAGCATGCCGCGCACACCAGCCGATGCAGGGCTGTGTGGTGCGCGGTGATCTTCTTGCATCAAGGGGGTCTTAGCGGCGGCTAATCAGCATGCCTAACAAAAAACCCACGCCTGCGGCGACACCGATCGCTTGCCAAGGATTTTCGTGCACGTATTCGTCGGTAGCACGCGCTGCATATTTGGTTTTTTCTAGTACGGTGTGCTCGATGTCAGCTAATTTGGCCTTAGCAGTGGCAAGCGAGGCGCCAATGCGTTCACGCGCAGAGCGCGCTTTTTCGCTGGCTTCACCGGCAGTTGCACGCAACAGTTCTTCGGTATCGGCGACCAGTAGCTTGAGGTCGGCAGCAATTTTTTCGGTGGAAACGTCCGTTTTGGTGTTCATGTGAGCTCCTGAGGTGTTGCCAACAGAACCACTCTGTTGGCTGCGTTTGAGTGTGGCGTGCATTAGAGCCAGCTGGACTCAAATCGTTCAAAGCACAGTACCGAGTTTTTGCGTGCGCGGCAACCGCATTGATCAAATAACATTTAAATTGAATTGCGTTGAATCAAAAGTTGTGCCGATCAGCGCATGCGTCAAGTGGTCATCTGGCAGCTTACAATCGCGTGATATGTCCCGCCTATCTGCCCTGCTGGTGTTTCGTCAACGGACCATGGCCTTATTGCTGCTGCTGGGCTTTGCTTCAGGGCTGCCACTGGCATTAACCGCCGGAACCCTGCAAGCTTGGTTGACCGTCGAGGGGGTAGATTTGCGCACCATCGGTTGGTTTGCCTTGGTGGGGCAGCCTTATACCTATAAATTTTTATGGGCACCGTTACTTGATCGCTACCCTGCGCCTTTTTTCTTTGGTCGATTGGGGCGGCGACGCGGCTGGTTATTGTTGACGCAACTCACCTTGGCCGGAGGCATCGCCGCCATGGGTGCGTTAACACCCCGCGATGCGCCATGGTTACTGGCTGCATTGGCCTTTTCGGTGGCGTTTTTATCTGCTTCGCAAGATGTCGTGTTTGATGCATTGCGTGCCGATATTCTGAGCGCAGAGAGTCGCGGTGCCGGCGCGGCGGTATCGGTCTTTGGTTATCGTGTGGGCATGTTGGTTTCTGGTGGGTTGGCGCTGGTATTGGCCGACAGTGTGTTGGGCTGGAGTGTGACGTATGTCTTGATGGGTGCATTGATGCTGGTGGGCATGCTCGCTGTCTGGCGTTTACCCGAGCCCGCAAGTGTGCCTGGCGTACCGGTCACACTACGAGCCGCGGTAATCGAGCCGATGCGTGAGTTCTTTTCGCGACATGGTGCACTGACTTTATTGCTGTTGGTGGTGCTCTACAAATTAGGAGATGCATTTGCGGGCACTTTATCGACCGCATTTTTAATTCGTGGCGCGGGCTTCTCAGCCACCGATGTTGGCGCAATCAATAAAAGCTTGGGGCTGATCGCCACCATTCTTGGCGCACTGCTAGGGGGTGCGTTGATGGCGCGGTTGCGTTTATGGGGCGCACTACTACTGTTTGGTGTGTTGCAAGCGATTACCAATCTTGGATTTATGGCGATTGCGTTGGTTGGAAAACACTATGTACTCATGGTGGCGGCGGTCTTTGCTGAAAATTTATGCGGTGGTATGGGTACCGCAGCGTTCGTCGCCTTGCTGATGTCGTTGTGCGATCGGCGATTTTCGGCCACGCAATACGCATTGTTATCTGCGCTTGCAGCAGTCGGACGCGTGTATGTTGGTCCATTGGCAGGTTGGATGGCTGAGGCGATGGGGTGGAGCTGGTTTTTCTTTGCCACCACCATCATTGCGCTACCAGGCATTGCGCTACTGCTGTGGTTACGTACGCGGATCGAACAACTCGATGCGCTGTCTGCCCCGATGGTTGGCGCAGAGGGCGCCGCACCGCTTGCGTCAGCTAAAACCACTTAGTGCGTCGACATCCGATACACCACTAAACTACCGCGCAAGTTAGGTAGCACATGCACGGCTTTCCCATCGTGCAGCACCAGTCGTTCGCCAATACGCACGCCCAAGGTTTTTGCTAGCGACTCAAAATCATCGAGCGTACATAAATGAATGTTCGGGGTGTCATACCAAACGTAGGGCAGGCTGGTCGAAACCGGCATACGACCGGCGAGCACCTGTAGGCGAGCATTCCAATGGCCAAAATTTGGAAACGACACAATCACTTCGCGGCCAACGCGCAACATTTCACGCAAGATACTTTCGGTATGCCGCACTGCTTGTAGTGTTTGCGAAAGAATCACGTAATCAAACGAGGCGTCTTTAAATGCGGATAAACCGCTCTCGAGATTCATTTGTAACACGTTGACATCGTTTTGAACGCACGCCAGTACCTTGGCATCATCAATTTCGACGCCATAGCCATGTACCGCACGCGTTTCCCACAGATGACGCAACAAGGTGCCATCACCGCAACCTAAATCAAGTACGCGTGATTGTGGTTTCACCCATCGCGCAATCGCTTCTAGATCGGGACGACGTGCCGGAAGTAACGCGGGTGCGGAATTCATAACGCAATATTCTCAAAGTAAGCGCGTACCGCACCCATGTAACGCGGATCATCCATCAAAAATGCATCGTGGCCGTGCGGGGCATCAATTTCCAAATAAGATACCGCACGCCGATTATCGAGCAAAGCGCGCACGATTTCACGTGAACGACTTGGCGCAAAGCGCCAGTCCGAAGTAAACGAAGCCACAAAAAAATTTGCTCTCGAGGGGGCTAGTGCAGCGGTGAGATCGCCACCGTGCGCTGCTGCTGGATCAAAATAATCCAACGCTTTGGTAATGCGAAGATAAGTATTTGCGTCAAAAACGCCAGCAAATTTGTCGCCTTGATGACGTAAATAACTTTCCACTTCGAAGTCGATATCAAAGTCATAGCCTGGTGTGCCGCGTCGCAGGACACGCCCAAATTTTTCCATCATCGCGTCATCAGATAAATACGTGATATGGCCAATCATGCGGGCCAAACGTAAGCCACGACGCGGTACCACGCCGTGCGCGTAGTAATGCCCACCATGAAAATCAGGATCGGTCACGATGGCTTGTCGTGCGACTTCATTAAAGGCGATGTTTTGCGCTGACAGTTGAGGTGTGGCGGCAATGACCAGTGCGTGTCGAACGCGTTGAGGAAAAGAGAGCGTCCATTGCAGCGCTTGCATCGCGCCAAGTGAGCCACCCATCACTGCAGCAAAGCAATCAATGCTAAGAAAATCTGCCAAGCGTGCTTGCGCAGCCACCCAGTCTTCGACAGTCACCACAGGAAAATCGCCGCCCCATGGCTGACCGCTGCTGGGGTGCATGCTGATCGGGCCCGTCGACCCATGACAGCCACCAAGATTGTTGACACCAATCACAAAAAATCGACGTGTATCGAGCGGCTTACCCGGACCCACCATGTTGTCCCACCAGCCCACGTTGTGGGGTGTGTTGGCATAAACACCAGCCACATGGTGTGAGGCATTCAACGCGTGCGGGACCAACACGGCATTTGAGCGCGCTGCATTGAGCGTGCCGTAGGTTTCGTAAGCCAATTCAAAGCGCGGTAATACACCACCGCTGCTCAAATGCAGAGGCGCATCAAATTGCGCGCGTTGTTCGCGAACGACACCGACAGAATCTTGCGGCAATAACACGGTGTTCACATGGCTCCAAAAAACAAAAACCCGTTCAGCTTGCGCGAGAACGGGTGTCTGAGAGC
>CAWUMP010000035.1:0-14410 GCA_963923385.1 uncultured bacterium
TAAGAGACAGAAGTAACACGTGCTGCGCCCGACGGATACACCATTGGCATGGGTAACTTGGGTCCGTTGACGATTTTTCCGAATCTATATCGCGATATGCCCTACGACGCCAAAAAAGATGTGGTGCCGATCACGATGTTTGCTGCCTCTCCGTTGGTCTTAGTCACCACTAACGGTCTTCCTGTGCACTCTGTAGCAGACTTGATGGCGGTTGCAAAGGCGCGGCCTGGTCGATTGAACTACGCTTCTGTTGGCGTGGGTACGGCGCAGCATTTGATTTTTGAGATGTTCAAAAAACGCGATGGGATTGACATGGTGCATGTGCCGTTTAAAGGCACCAACGAATCATTGCCCAGCTTGATGGATGGGCAAGTGCATGCCATGTTTGACACCTTGCCCCTGATGCTGCCGCAAATTCGCGCGGGTCGTATTCGACCGTTGGCGGTCACCACGCCGCAACGTGTGGCACAGCTGCCTGAGGTGCGCACCTTGGCAGAAGTGGGTTATCCCGACATCAATGTGGTGACTTGGTACGCGGTGATTGCGCCAGCAGGAACGCCAGCTGCAGTTGTCGATCGGTTATATCGCGAATACACAGCGGTCGCACAATTGCCTGAAGTCCAAAAGTTTTTGCTGGATCAAGGCTTGGTGTATCTACCCAACACGCAAGGTCAATTTGCACAGCGTATCGACGCTGAACGTCTACGGTGGGCCAATATTATTCGTGAGCAAGGCATCAAAATCGAATGATCGATCTAGGCTGTTTAAAATAACGTACTCAACAGCATTTCTGTATCAATACAAAAGGGGTTGGATATGAAGCGCATGAATGGTTGGTTTGTCGCACTGGTGTTTGTGATGCTCTGCGTACCTGCGATGGCACAAGAAAAAGTGGTGCTCGGCATGAGTGGTTGGACCGGCTTTGCGCCGTTAAGCTTGGCCGATAAAGCCGGTATCTTCAAAAAAAATGGCGTCGATGTTGAGTTGAAATTTATGCCGCAGCCAGCGCGTTTGGCCGCGCTCGCTGCGGGCGATCTCAATGCCGCAGCCACCACCGTGGACACGCATGTGGTTTGGGCAACCAAGGTGCCGATGGTGCAAGTGCTCTTGCTCGACAAATCAAATGGTGGCGATGGCTTGGTGGTACGCAACACGATTCAATCGGTGAAAGAGCTCAAGGGCAAAACCATTGCCGTTGATGGTGCAGGCACCGTGCCGCATTTCATGTTGACCTACATCCTTGAGAAAAACGGATTGTCCTTGCAAGACGTGATTCGTGTCACGCTCGGACCGCAACAAGCAGCGCAAACCTTTTTAGCCGGTCAGTACGATGCGGCGATGACTTACGAGCCGTACATGAGTCAGGTGCGTGGTCGCGCTGATCAGGGAAAAATTTTGGTGACGACCAAAGACTATCCGGTGGTGATTGACACGCTGGCGTTTAAGGCCGACTTTGTTAAGAAAAATCCTAAGGTGGTGCAGGCAGTCGTGAATAGTTTTTTTGAGGCCCTCACGATGATCAAAACCGATCAAGCGAAAGCCTATGAGTTGATGGGCAGTGCGGTCAAACAAACCGGCCCACAGTTTGGCGGATCGGCGCAATTTATTCAGTGGCAAGACAAGGCTGCTAATCAAGAATACTTTGCAAAAGAGTCGTTGGGGTTTTCTAAAACCGCTGGGGATATCTTAAAAGCCAATCGTGTGATCAATGCGTTGCCCGATTACAAAGCGATGCAAGACGCAAGCTTTATTAAGTAACTGAACACGCAGAGACGCCGGCAACGTGATTAGTTGCCGGCGTTTTGTTTTTTAGGGTAATCCACCGAATGTTTGAGCCGCTACAGCCCGTATCGTTAAATAAACGTATCGTTCTTGGCGCTGCGTTTTTTGTTTTGTTTTTTTTAGGCTGGGCGTTTTTTACGCTAAGCGGCATCATCCCGCCCTTATTTTTGGCTGATCCGCTAGCCACGTTGCAAACAGGCGTCACTTTATTTGTTGAGTTTAATTTTCTACACGACATCGCCATCACCCTGTGGCGCGTGGTTGGAGGGTTTGTGGTGGCGGCGGTTCTCGCGGTGCCTTTGGGGGTGGCGATGGGGGCGTTCAAGCCCATTGAAGCCTTCTTGGAACCCTTTGTTTCTTTCTGCCGGTATTTGCCTGCGTCGGCGTTTATTCCGTTACTGATCCTTTGGGCTGGTGTGGGAGAGGCGCAAAAGTTATCAGTGATTTTTATTGGTTCGGTATTTCAGATTGTGCTGATGGTGGCAGTGATTGTTGGCGCGACGCGACGTGATTTAGTTGAAGCGGCTTATACGCTGGGTGCCGATGCGCGCGGCATTGTTTGGCGAGTGATTGTTCCTGGGGCCGCACCGCAAATTGCAGAAACGCTGCGCTTGGTGTTGGGTTGGGCGTGGACTTATGTGATTGTGGCCGAATTGGTGGGGTCTTCTTCTGGTATTGGTCACATGATCATGGATAGCCAGCGACTGTTGGATACCGGACAAATGATTTTTGGCATTGTGTGTATTGGCGTGATTGGTCTGGTTTCTGATCTGGCGTTTCGTCGCTTGAATCAGCGTTTATATGGCTGGGCATTTTGATGGCATTGCTGCAAGTGGACGGTGTGTCGCGGGTATTTGCGGGGATTGCGGGTGGAGCACCCACGCAGGCGTTGCAGCCCACTGATTTGGTGGTTGCTGATCACGACTTTTTGACCATCCTTGGGCCCTCGGGATGTGGAAAGTCCACTTTATTGCGCATTATTGCTGGCCTGGATCAACCCACCACAGGTCACGTGTTGCTGGCCGGAGAAAAAATTCAACGCCCAGGCCCCGATCGCGGCATGGTATTTCAGTCTTACACCTTGTTCCCTTGGCTGACCGTACGCGAAAACATTGGCTTTGGGTTGCGTGAAAAAGGGATGCCGGCTGATTTGCAACAAGACATCACTGCGCACTACGTTGCGCGTACTGGCTTAACCGGTTTTGAATCGCATTATCCAAAGATGCTTTCAGGCGGCATGCAACAACGTACTGCGCTAGCGCGCGCGCTGGCCAATGATCCAAAAATGTTGCTCTTAGATGAACCCTTCGGCGCGTTAGATCATCAAACGCGTGCGCTGATGCAAGAATTGCTGTTAGGGATCTGGGAGACGGATCGTAAAACCGTGCTATTTGTCACCCACGATATTGACGAGGCGATTTTTATGGGTACCCGCGTGGCGGTGATGTCGGCGCGTCCGGGACGGATTAAAACCCAATTGCCGATTGATTTACCCCATCCGCGGCATTACACCGTGAAGACCACCGCAGAATTTTCGGCATACAAGGCACAATTGACCGAAGAAATTCGGGCTGAATCGATCCGTGCAGCGCAAATGCAACCATAAAGGCGTGAATGCCATTGAGCGCGCGACGATTCGGGAGTAGAATCATGCATCTCAGGCATTCCTTCAGCGAATGACCCAATACGTTTTCGTTACCGGCGGCGTTGTATCTTCCCTTGGCAAAGGTATTGCCGCTGCTTCTCTCGCCGCGATCCTCGAATCGCGTGGCATTCGTGTCACTAATATCAAGCTGGATCCCTACATCAATGTGGATCCTGGCACCATGTCGCCGTTTCAGCATGGCGAAGTGTTTGTCACAGAAGACGGTGCTGAAACTGATCTAGATTTAGGTCACTACGAGCGCTTTCAGTCTTCACGTATGCGCAAGGCAAATAACTTCACCACCGGTCAAATCTACGAGAGCGTGATCCGCAAAGAGCGGCGCGGCGATTACCTCGGCGGTACGGTGCAAGTGATTCCACATATCACCGATGAAATCAAAGCGTTTGTACGCCGTGGTGCGGGCGACGCGGAAGTCGCCATCATCGAAGTTGGCGGCACGGTGGGGGACATTGAGTCGTTGCCGTTTCTTGAATCGATTCGGCAAATGGGTTTGGAATTAGGACAGCAAAACGTTTGCTACATCCATCTCACTTTGGTGCCTTACATCGCTGCCGCGGGCGAAATCAAAACCAAGCCAACGCAGCACTCAGTCAAAGAGTTACGTCAGATTGGTATTCAGGCGGATATTTTGTTGTGCCGTACGGACCGTCCACTACCCGATGATGATCGACGCAAGATTGCGCTCTTTTGTAATGTGTCTAAAGAGGCAGTGATCTCGGCTTGGGATGTCGATTCCATTTATAAAATTCCAGCGATGCTGCACGAACAAATGCTCGATGAGCTGGTATGTCGCACATTGGGTCGCTTAGCGCGCGCTGCGGATCTCACGCCATGGAAAAATTTAATCGATGCATTGGAGCATCCCGAGCACGAGGTCGATATCGCCTTGGTCGGTAAGTATGTAGACCTCGCCGACTCCTATAAGTCGCTGTCGGAGGCACTCATTCATGCTGGCATACATACACGCGCTAAATTAAAAATTCACTACATCGACTCCGAGTCACTGGAGCGCGATGGTGTGTCCGGATTGGCGCAAATGGATGCGATCTTGGTCCCGGGCGGATTCGGTAAGCGCGGTGTGGAAGGTAAGATGGCGGCGATTCGGTTTGCGCGCGAAAACAACGTGCCCTATTTAGGTATTTGTTTGGGCATGCAGCTTGCCACCATCGAGTTTGCGCGCAATGTGTGTGGCATGAGCGATGCCGATAGCACCGAATTTAATCCTGAGACCTCCCATCCCGTCGTGGCGTTGATTACTGAATGGTTGGATCGAAGTGGGCAGACGGAGCGTCGCACCGAAGGTTCCGATTTGGGTGGCACGATGCGCTTGGGTGCGCAAAAATGTCCGATCGAGCCGGGCACGCTTGCCGCAAAAATTTATGGCGCTGAAGTAAACGAACGCCACCGGCATCGCTTTGAGGTGAATAACCGCTACGTGGCGCAACTGGAAGCGAAGGGTTATCGCGTTTCTGCGCGTACGCCAAGTGAGCAGCTGCCCGAAATGATGGAATTACCTGCTCATCCATGGTTTGTGGGATGTCAGTTTCATCCTGAATTCACGTCCACTCCGCGTGGAGGTCATCCGTTATTTACGGCCTTTGTCACGGCAGCGTTGACGCATCGCTCGGGCGGTAAACGGGCAAGCCCAGGCGGTAATCTTTCTATCGTTGCCGCATGAAGTTATGTGGCCACACCATCGGCCTCGATCAACCGCTGTTTTTGATCGCAGGTCCGTGCGTTGTTGAGTCACTCGAACTACAAATCGAGACCGCGGGTCGTCTGCAATCGATCTGTAAACAACTCAATATTCCTTTTATTTTTAAGTCATCGTACGACAAAGCGAATCGCAGCTCAGGAACCTCGTTTCGTGGACCAGGACGCGAGGCGGGTTTAAAAATATTGGATGAAGTGCGCCGTCAGTTGGGGGTACATCTGCTGACCGATGTGCACGCCATTGATGAAGTCTCTGATGCAGCAGCAGTGGTTGATGTGCTGCAAACGCCAGCATTTTTATGCAGACAAACCGACTTTATTCATGCCGTAGCGGCGAGTGGTCGTCCAGTGAATATTAAAAAGGGACAGTTTTTGTCGCCCCACGAAATGAAAAACGTGGTCGATAAAGCGCGGGCTGCAAGTGGCACCGACAACATCATGGTGTGCGAGCGAGGCGCTTCGTTTGGCTATAACAATCTTGTCTCCGATATGCGCGCGTTAGCCATCATGCGTGAGACGGGTTGTCCGGTGGTTTTTGACGCTACGCACTCGGTGCAACTGCCGGGTGGACAAGGCACTGCGTCGGGTGGACAACGTGAATTTATTCCGGTCCTTGCGCGTGCGGCTGTCGCGAGCGGAATTGCAGGCTTATTTATGGAAACACATCCACAACCTGAAAAAGCCCTGTCGGATGGGCCCAATGCTTGGCCATTGGGCATGATGCAAGAGTTACTTGAAACTTTGCTTGAGCTCGATGCGGTGGTGAAGCGTCGTGGCTTAGCAGAACGTCATTTCTCGGCTTGACCGATCAGCCGACCTAAGGAGCGAAGATGAGTTCGATTGTTGATTTGGTGGCGCGCGAGATTTTAGATTCGCGCGGCAATCCCACGGTAGAAGCGGATGTATTGCTTGAATCTGGTGTGATGGGACGTGCCGCCGTTCCCTCGGGCGCGTCAACGGGTAGTCGGGAAGCCATTGAATTGCGCGATCAAGATAGTTCGCGCTACGGTGGCAAAGGGGTGTTGCGTGCAGTCGAGCATGTCAATACCGAAATCTCCGAGGCGATTGTTGGGTTGGATGCATCAGAGCAAGCCTTTGTTGATGCAACCTTGTGTGATTTAGATGGCACTGAAAATAAATCTCGCTTAGGTGCCAACGCGATGTTGGCTGTGTCGATGGCCGTCGCAAAGGCCGCGGCCGAAGAAGCGGGCTTGCCGTTGTATCGCTACTTTGGTGGTTCGGGTGCGATGCAAATGCCTGTGCCGATGATGAATGTGGTGAATGGCGGCGCACACGCGAACAATCGGCTCGATATGCAAGAGTTAATGATTGTGCCAGTGGGTGCGCAGAGTTTTCGTGAGGCCTTGCGATGCGGCGCTGAAGTATTTCAAGCACTCAAAAAAATTATCGATGCAAAAGGAATGTCTACGGCGGTGGGCGATGAAGGCGGGTTCGCCCCTGATGTGCCTACACATGCAGCGGCCATCGAGCTGATCCTCGAGGCGATCGACCGCGCGGGATATGCTGCAGGTCAAGACCTGATGTTGGCTTTGGATTGCGCAAGCTCAGAGTTTTATCGCGATGGTCGCTATGTGCTCGCTTCAGAAAATTTAAGTCTTAGTGCAGCTGAATTTACCGATTACTTGGCGAATCTAGCCGATCGCTATCCGATTATTTCGATAGAAGATGGCATGGCCGAGAGCGATTGGGATGGATGGAAGCAACTCACGCAACGCTTAGGTCGACAGTTGCAACTGGTCGGTGATGATTTGTATGTCACCAATAGCCAAATTTTGCGCGAGGGCATTCGTCAAGGCGTGGCTAATTCTATTTTGATTAAAGTCAACCAGATCGGCACGCTCACCGAAACCTTTGCTGCCATCGAATTGGCCAAGCGCTCTGGTTACACCTCGGTGATTTCGCATCGTTCTGGAGAAACAGAAGACACCACGATTGCTGATCTGGCTGTGGGCACGAATGCACTGCAAATCAAAACTGGCTCGCTGTCGCGTTCGGATCGCATGGCAAAATACAACCAGCTGTTGCGCATTGAAGAAGACTTGGGTGATGTGGTGACTTATCCAGGCCGCGATGCGTTTTATCAGATTCGATAACTCGATCCATCGTTAACACGCGAGCGGCGCCCCGACCAACATGAAAATTTTAGGTGCAATTTTCATTGTGTTGATTTTGGCGATTCAGTACCCCTTGTGGTTGGGTAAGGGTGGGTGGTTGCATGTGGCGGATGTCGATCGCAAGTTGCGTACTCAACGTCAAACCAATGAGCGTTTGCAACAGCGCAATCAGGTGCTGCATGCTGAAGTCGCGGACTTAAAGCGTGGCTACGATGCCATCGAAGAACGTGCGCGCGGTGAGTTGGGGTTACTCAAAAACGATGAGGTGTTTTTTCAGTTTGTCGATACGCCGCGTGGTGCTGCAACGTCCCCGACAAGCCCCGCATCGCCACCAGCATCACGACCATGAATTTGTATCGCTTACTGCAACAGCGCGCTGCGCAACATCGGCCGATTCGAGTTGGCTTGATTGGTGCCGGCAAGTTTGGCTCGATGTATCTTTCGCAAATTCCGCGAACCCCTGGTGTGCATTTGGTGGCGATTGCAGACTTGTCGATACCGCGAGCGCAAGAGGCCCTATCACGCACCGGTTGGGCGCCTGAACAATTTTCTGCAAAGACATTGCAAGAAGCACATCAACGTGGCACGACCTGCATCATTGAAGATGCGCATGCCTTGATTCAATCCGATGCCATCGAGATCGTGATCGATGCGACTGGACACCCTGCCGCAGGTATTGCGCATGTGTTAGCTTGTTGCGCGGCCGGTAAACACATCATCATGGTGAATGTTGAGGCCGATGCGTTGGCGGGTCCGTTGCTTGCACGCAAGGCCGCCGAAGCAGGTGTGGTTTATTCGCTTGCGTACGGTGATCAGCCTGCACTCATTTGCGAGATGGTGGATTGGGCACGTGCAGCCGGATTTGAAGTGATGGCCGCAGGTAAGGGCACAAAATATCTACCGCAGTATCACGCCTCGACCCCAGACACGGTTTGGCAGCACTACGGATTGAGCCAAGAAGATGCGCAGCGCGGAGGGATGAATGCGCAGATGTTTAATTCCTTTCTTGATGGCACAAAATCCGCGATTGAAATGGCGGCGGTTGCGAACGCCACCGGGTTGACGCCCGCACCGACGGGCTTGGCTTTTCCACCGTGTGGTGTCGATGATTTGCCGCGCATCCTTCGGCCGGCGCACGCTGGTGGCCAGCTCCATCACGCCGGACAGGTCGAAGTGGTGTCATGCATTGAGCGCGATTCGCGCCCCGTGTTTCGTGATTTACGTTGGGGTGTTTACGTTACCTTTGAAGCAGGTTCTGGTTATGTGGAACGTTGCTTGAATGAATATGGTCTGCTGACCGACAGCACGGGCCGCTATACCGCGATGTATAAGCCTTATCATTTAATTGGCCTTGAATTAGGAATAAGCGTGGCTAGCGTGGGTTTACGCCAAGAGCCCACCGGCGCACCCGATGCATGGCGCGGTGATGTGGTGGCCTGTGCTAAACGAGCACTCCAAGCAGGTGAGCGTTTAGATGGTGAAGGCGGCTTTACCGTGTACGGAAAATTAATGCCAACGGCGGATTCACTGGCTTGTGCAGGATTACCGCTCGGATTAGCGCACGGCGTGCGCTTGGTACGCGACGTTTCCGCTGGTGCGTGTGTGCGTTGGAGCGATGTCGAGATCGACACGACGCAACAGGCCGTACGTGTGCGTCGTGAAATGGAAACGTTGTTCTCGCACTAAAAGTTGCAGCGGGGTTCTCACCGTACGCGCAGAGCGCAACGTACGGTGATTCAAGATCTCGCAAATATTATTTTGCGTCCTCTGCAAATACTTCGCGTGCGCATCGAAATGCTTCTACCGCTGCAGGTACGCCGCAGTAGATGGCAGTTTGCAGAAACACTTCTTTAATTTCATCGCGTGTCATGCCGTTGTTGAGCGCGCCACGAATATGCAATTTCAGCTCATGCGTTTTGCCGAGCGCGATCAGCATGCATAAGTTCATCACACTGCGCGTTTTGCGCGGCAGGCCAGGGCGGTTCCAAATATCGTTCCAACAATAGGTGCTTAAGAGTTCTTGAAACTCGCGATTGAACTCATCCGTGCCTGACATGGTTTTGTCGACATAGGCGGGTCCGAGCACTTCGCGACGGGTTTTTAGACCAGCCTGCATTCGTTCGGCGTGAGGACGTTTGTCCATGAGGGATGTCTCCTTTGGTTGGGAAGGCGCAATCGATCCTTGGACTATACCCGTGCGGAACACGGTCGCCATTGATGCTGCGTCGCAATAAATCAGCTGTTTCATAGGGCAGGACGCGCGCTCGAGCGGCAAACTTCGGCCGTTCTTATGCGAGGCCACATGAGTTATCGAATCAAAGAGGTTGAATTATTTGATATAAATGATAATCTCCTCGACCCAGCTCAGAAATCGCATATTTCTGCGTGAGTCTAGGAGCACCATGAACACCTTAAAAATCCTTGTGACCAGCCAAAAAGGTGGGGTCGGTAAGAGCACCATCGCTGCAAATATTGCGGCTTACTTTGCGACCTTGTTGCGCAAACAAGTGACCCTGATCGACTTTGATCATCAGGGCACATCGAGCACTTGGGTGCGTCGTGCACCAGTACCCAATTTGCAATTAAAGATTTGCGACGTGCTAAGTGTGCGCGACGCGGGACCGGTGATGCTCAAAGCCAAACAAGCGCTACGCGATTCGATTGGCGATGCGCAAATCGTGGTGGGTGATTTGACTTGGGTCGATGTGTTTCCACCGGCGCTCTTTTTTGATTACGACTTAGTCTTGGTGCCGACCTCGATGTCGCGCATTGAATTAGCGAGCACCATGGATTTTGTCGGACGCTTTGCCACTGTGTTCAATGCCAGTCATGGCAAAGCCCCGCGTTTGGTGTTGGTGCCTAGTCGTTTGGTCGATGGCGAGGATTACCGCCATATGTTTAAGCAGGCAAATTTTCCGGTGCGTTTTTCGCTCTCGACGCCAGTGCCTTTTTCGACGCAAGCGCAAGAATCGTTTGGTAGTCAGTATTTATTTGATACCGATGATCTTTCGCTGCGCGATGGTTTTACCCGCTTGTGTGGCGAAATCGAGAGTGTGATGAAGGAAATCTTGCTTGAGCGTACGAACGCGGTGAAAGTCTTGCAGCCACTGCGCTCGCAAGTGCGTACGGGTGGCGGGGCAAGTATTTTGGACCGCTATGTAGTGCAACGTGAAGCACGCTCGCCTGCACAACACGCTGCGGAAGCGGCGTTGCCTGCGAATACCACTGGGCTGATGCAGCGGTTCAAATCAAAACGTACTGCGGGTGCGCCTGTTGCGCCTGTCGCGAACAGCGCAAGTGACAGCAAGTGGTTTGGCTTTTTACGTCGTCAATCTTGATCGCCATTTGGTCACAAAAAATACCAAAGGTTAACCAATGAAACATTTCGATCCTGAAGGAGGTTGGTCTGACAGCAACGAGCCGTCGCAGACCGCTGTCACCCCCGAGGGTCTGTCAAACACCCAGAGTGCGACGGACTCGCCACGTGCCACGGTGGTTCACTTCAATCGGAATGGATCACCGTTACATGTTGGCGAAGTGCGCGCAACCGCACAACCGACTGCCGCGCGAACAACTGCAGACAATGGTTTAGATATCCCAGGCAATGCCGCCGCAGTCGGTGAATCGATTGATGCTGTGTTTGGTGCGCTCAATGGATCAGTGGAAACGTCGGCTGCTATTGCTGAGGTTTCCGAAACGCTACGCTGTTTATCCGCCATCATGGGCGAAAAGCAGCGATTGGAAAATGAATTGAGCACTGTCAACGCGCAACTCGCGGTGACGCGGCAAGCGCTCGAGCGTAATTTGGCTACTGCGCAAGAGTGCGAACTGCGAGCACTTGAGGCGCATACCTTGCGCGTCGAGTTGGTTCGTGAGCTTGCCGCCAGTTTGACCACCAAGCAAACTCGAGCGCGCACATGAACGCGCGTCAGCAAGGCTCGAATGTCGCGCTTTGGATCGTGTTAACCCATTGGTATGGCTTGGCGATGGTGATTGGTTTTGAGTGCATCCAGCAAAATGGCGCTGCTTGGCTTGGCCGCTTACCTTGGAACTCTTGGGGCCGTGAGGTTGCTGAAATTTATTTGGGGCAATCCTTGTCTGCCGGGGCGCTGTTGCTGTTGGTGTTCTTTTCCCTCTTATTGGTCAGCTTGTTGGTGTTGGTTTACGACCTAGCGACCATGCGTGCATTACATGTGGGTGTACGAGACCACACGGTCTCCTCGCCATCGATGCGTGACTTGATGGTGGCGTCACCTGCGCAACAACCTTTGCAGCCAGCGTTGCAATCGCCGATGTTTGCGCACGACATTCCTGTGTTGCAAGACCCAGTGCAGGCGCAGCGACCAAGTGCAGAGTTTGCACCGAATCCGATGCCCGCAGCGCCCAAGCAGGTGAAGCGTGCGTCGCAGCACTTAATGACGCATCGACCTGAGCTTGCGCCAATGGTAGAACGACTGCGTCACCAACTAAATCTGCGCAAAGTCAGTGGCTAATTGAGCGGTTGAGTCGCTGAATGGTGTTTCCCATCGCATTATTCAATGCGATGATCATTGCCTCACTCCTTGCAACTTGTTGGATACGCGCGCTGCCATGCGAATTGGCATTGACCTTGGTGGCACAAAAATAGAAGTCGCTGTGCTGGATGCACAAGGCGAGATTGTGTATCGCCAGCGCCAGCCCACACCTGCTGGTGATTACCGCGCAACCATCAAACAGGTCGCCGCGATGGTCCATGCAGCCGAATCCCATTTGGGTGTCCGTTGTTCAGTCGGCGTTGCGACGCCTGGTTCGCTTTCTCTTGTCACGGGGCGATTGCGTAACTCCAATTCAATCTGCCTAAACGATCAACCGATTCGGCAAGATCTTTCGCATGCGTTAGATGGCCGTGAGGTACGGATCGCTAACGATGCCAATTGCTTTGCGTTGTCCGAGGCCAGTGACGGCGCGGGACAATCTGCACACAGTGTGTTTGGTGTCATCTTAGGAACAGGCGTCGGTGGTGGCATGGTGCTGAATAAACAACTCGTGATCGGCGCGAACGCGATCGCGGGTGAGTGGGGCCACAATCCCTTGCCTTGGATGACAGCAGATGAATTCCCTGGGCGGCGTTGTTATTGCGGTCGTGATGGATGCATCGAGACATTTTTGTCTGGTCCGGCGTTTGAGCTCGATCACACACACCAGACCCAGCAAAAAATTTCTCCTGCAAAAATTATTGCTTCAGCGATTCATGGTGACTCGGATTGTTTGGCCACATATCGACGCTATACACATCGTCTTGCTCGAGCCTTGGCGCATGTGATTAACCTGCTTGATCCAGATGTAATTGTGCTGGGTGGTGGGATGTCGAATATACCCACGCTTAGCATGGATGTTTCTATGCTGTGGGATCAATGGATTTTTTCAGATCAAGTCAATACGCAGTTGCGTGTCAATACGCATGGTGATTCAAGCGGCGTACGTGGGGCAGCGTGGTTATGGCCTGCGTGTTGCGTTTGATGTGCGTTAATACCATTGTCTTATTTAACAAAACCTGTCAATTAACTGACAGGTTGCGGGCATATCATTCAGATAATCAAAAAAACGTTGTATCGAAACCAGTGTCAAACAAAAAAACGTTGCATCGAAACGAGTGTCAAAGAAACCAGTGTCAAATTATCCCGGCATTCAAGTCTCTCAGTAACAATGCAGCGCAGTCATTTGCGTCGTAGCCAAGGTCAAGTAGTGCCCCTTTGAGTTTCTGTTCTCTCGCATGGTGAATGACTTCATCTGCGAGTGATTCGCTTGGGAGTGTGTATGGTTGAGGAAACGCTCACAATTGTGGTGGATCGGGACATCGAGGACCTGATTCCTAACTTTATGCGTAATCGTCAACGCGAAGTGGAAGCGCTGCTCAGTGCATACGCGCAATCTGACTTGGGCCAGTTGCAGCAAATCAGTCATCGCATGCGCGGCGTTGGTGAGTCGTATGGATTTACTACCATCTCGTTATTGGGCAAGGATATAGAGGAGGCGGCCAAGCGAAGTAACCTCCATGCCATTGAACCCTTGCTGCAACGCTACGCTGAATTTCTTTCTAAAGTCCGTGTGGTTTACCACTAGGTCACGTTGATTTAGCTTCAATGCTTTGCCAAATGTCATTAAGCTGGTTCGCCAAAGAAACTGGTGCAAATGGCTTATGAATCACACCCGCTGCGCCGATGTGAGCAAGTAAATTACTTTCCTCGGTGCTCGCTTTCGCGGTGATAAATACAACAGGAACATGGCGGAGGTCGTGCTCTGCCCGTATGGCTTGCATCAGACTGGGTCCATCCAAGCCGGGAATCATCCAGTCGAGCAGAATTAAATCTGGCTGAAAAGTGCGGATTCCTTGGATGGCACGAAATGGATCCGGTTCTGTTTCAACGGTTAAGTGACCAATACGTTCGAGTGACATTTTGACTAATGCGCGGATGTCTTGATCATCCTCGACGTAATACACACGCTGTAGTTTGCGTTCACGCATGTTCAAGTACCCCTGAGATCGGCAGTTGAAACCAAAAAATAGAACCACCGTTTGGCCGATCACGAAACCCGATCTGTCCGCTCATGAGTTCGATCATGCCTTTGCAAATCGCCAACCCCAGTCCTGTGCCGCTGCGTAAACGGGTCGCTGTTGCATCGGCTTGTGCAAACCGACTAAAAATGCGGTGGCGAAAATTCATCGGAACACCTGGGCCGCGGTCACTGACCATCACTGTAGCCATTTGCCCTTCTTGCGAGAGCGTGACGTGAACGATCTCTCCGGGTGGAGAAAACTTTGCTGCATTCGATAGTAGATTGGTCATGATCTGGAGCAAGTGTTTTCGGTCTGCCTTGACCAGTAGATTTGGCATGGACTCTTCCGGACATAAGAGCACATCAAATTGGTCGGCAAAGCTTTGATTCAGTGCGATCGATTCGATGATCAATTCATCAAGAAAAAATTCTTCTTGATCTAATGCAAATGTACCGGATTGAATTTTTTCGATGTCGAGCAAATCATTAATTAAATCGAGTAGGCGAACACCGTTACGCTCAGCAACTGCAGTAAGCTCAGCTAATTCTGGTCGAAGCTCGCCAGCAAATCCTGAGT
>CAWUMP010000036.1:0-14076 GCA_963923385.1 uncultured bacterium
TGGTCTCGTGGGCTCGGAGATGTGTATAAGAGACAGCTGCAGAATCACGCCGTAGGCAAAGACATAAAAAATAAAGCCTAACGCGTTGGCACGAACATGTAGCCCTTCAGCGGCAAACATCTTTCGACCCTGAAGATACATTTGCCAATTCAGCAAAAATGCCATCGGTAAGAGCGACAAGGTCATTGGTCCAACAATCCAATACACACCAAAACACGCAAGGATTAACCCGGGTATAAACCCAAAGGTGTACGCAATATCCATCAGGGGAAACAAGGTGTTCCACCAGATATACATTGTGGTGAGTCTGGGTTTAAACAAAATCCGAGGATTGACCTTAAATGCTTCAATCAAGCCACGCGACCAGCGTTGCCGTTGCTTGATGAACTGACGCAACGTGTTGGGACAGTTGGTAAACGCCAGTGCGTCTTCAGCGTGACCTACACGAAACCCTGCCAATAAAATTTTCCAAGTTAAGACAATGTCTTCACCGACCATCTCTGGCCACCCGTTTAAACGGATTAAGGTGTCGCGCTCGTACAAGGAAAAAGCCCCTTGTGCAACCAAGGTGCCTTGAAATAACGACTGAACGCGCTTGATCGACGCAATGCCCAAGAAGTAATCCCACTCTTGCGCTTTGGTAATCCAATTTTCTCGAGAATTGCGAACCAAAATTGATCCAGCGACCGCTTTGGTTTGTATCGGGTCAGAGAGATATCGCCCAACCAGATGCCGAATGCCATCTTTTAAAACGTAGCTATCTGCATCGATTGAAATCACCACATTGGTCTGACATCGCGCTAGCCCATGATTCAGTGCCGCAGCTTTACCCCCATTGGTCACTCGATCGATGAGCGCGATATTGGGGTGTTTTATTTGCAGTGTTCGCACAGAAGCCACTGTTTGATCGCTCGATCCATCATTAATCACGATCACAGAAATATCGGCCGGATAAGACTGCGCCAATATTGCCTGAATGGTTTGGGTAATTGACCGGTCTTAGTTGTATGCCGCAATCAACACCGTGACCGGCGGGTAGCGCTGATCAACCATCACCTTCGGACGTCGATCTAACAGTAAAGCCGCTGCCACAAAGGCATTCATAAACCCTGGGATGATGGCGATAAACGTAATCACAAAGTACGCTGGGATTACGCCAATCTCTTGTGATAAGTCGTGATACCAGGGTTGTGATACCCAGAATGACCCCGCCATCCACAGAAATGCGGCGGTCAACGCAACGAGAAATTTATATTTGATCGGTAGATACAACGACCTTCACCTCGATGTAGACCAATGGGATGCCCAATGGGTCTACACCGACGCAGACTGGCCTTGACCGAGCCTGCGCAGATGCCAGGAAACGCCTGCTCACCCTCGAGTCACTTCGCTATAAAATTTAGGTCAGTGATTCGTAGAGTATGACATAAATATGTTATTTATGTTTTTAATGTGTTTTTAGCACCAACATGTCCATCAAGGAGACTCAGGATGGCCAACATTAAACGCATCGATCACGTGGCCATCGCCGTGCGTGATGCTGATCTTGCCGCAGCCCAATACAGCAAGCTGTTAAATGCAGTGCACATACGCACCGAGACGCTGCGCGAGAAAGCAGGCATGGTGAAAGTGGCTTATATGCAAATTGGCGAGAATGTACTGTCGCTTGTGCAATCGCTCGAGGCCGATGGATTTATTAACCAACACATCGATCAACATGGTGAGGGACTGCATCATCTAGGCCTCGAAGTCGATAACCTTGATGCGTTCATTCAAGAAGTTGAAGCCAAGGGTTACAAAATTCCATTACGCGATGACTTCAGCAATCGGCGTGAGGTGGTGCTGCGTCCACGTGATGCCAACGGGGTGGTGTTACAGGTGTTGCAATGGAATGGGGGCAGTGATGCCACCATCGAAGATCGAATCGATCGAATCAAAAAACTTCAAAATCAATCCGAATAACTGCACGCACTGTTCATCCAACTTGAATATGAAACCCGCGCACACCACCCAAAGACCTCTCATCGACTCGGACTACGTCGCTTGGCTGCCCTTGTGGCAAGGCTATCAAGCGTTTTACCAAATCAACTTATCGGATGCCGTCACCACGAAGACATGGCAACGATTTCTTGATCCTGCAGAACCCATGTTTGCAATCGGTGCATTTGAAGACCAGCGATTGGTTGGCATCGTGCATTACATTTTCCATCGCTCTTGTTGGTATGAGGGTCCCGTCTGTTATCTGCAAGATTTATTTACTGTGATCGACCGCCGAGGCGTCGGCATTGGCCGCTCACTGATTGAAGGTGTGTACACCGAAGCACGTCTTGCCAATGCGGGCCGAGTGTATTGGTTAACGCACGAAAGCAATACACCAGGCCGATTGCTCTACGATCAAGTTGCAGAAAACGCTGGCTTTATTCAGTACCGAAAAAATTTATGATCCTATCGCTCACCGCAGTGCAGCACCTCGATAGCATGGTGAAACGTTTCTCTCATACCTTGACTTTTATCGTTGATCTGAACAAGCTCAATCAACGTATTTTTGTCGATATAGGTGTTTCCCATGCATACCAAAAACCGTCCGCCCCAAACTGCACCTAATTCACTGCGACGCTCCATCACTTTTGGTGCTGCCGCGAGCTTGGTTGCCCCGCAAATTGTTTTTGCACAAACGCGTCCACTGGTGCGCATCGGCGTGCCCACGAAAACTTATTTTCAAACCATCATCGCCGAAACGGCCGTACGCCAAAAACTATTCGAAAAAGAAGGCATCCAAGGTGAAGTCACCATCTACCGAAGCGGCGCAGAAGGGTTTGAAGCGCTTGCAGCCGGTGCCACTGATTTAATTTATAACTCCTCATCCAGTGTTGCGGCTGGACTGGTCAAAGGCGTCAAGTCACGCTGCGTAGCCAACGGCGCTCTGGGCTACTACGGCTGGCAAATGATGGTCAAACCCGATTCACCCATTCGTAAACTCAGCGAACTGGCTGGAAAAAAAGTGGGCATTACTTCTGCTGGATCTGGCTCCGACATGCTGGCGCTTTGGGCGATGGCTGACCAAAAAATTCAGTTCACCCGCGTCCCCTTAGGGGGCGGCGGTTTAGTGCCAAATTTACTCAGCGGTAATGTCGATGCAACCGTGTTGTATTCGCCGTTAACCTATCAAGTCATTCAAGCCAAACAGGCGCGCTCGATTGCTGACTTTGGCGCATTGGTTCCGCCTCACTCGACTGGCGCCTGGATCGCCACGGACAAGTTCATGGCAGAACGGGCACAGCTTCTGCAAAAAGCGCTCAATGCATTGTATGGTGCAGTAGCTTTTTTGCGTGCGCCACAAAACCGTACAACCGCCATCAAATTAATTGCTGAAATCGATGAGATCAGTGAACCCATCGCCGCAGCTGAGCTAGATGGCAATATTGTGAAGCTCTCTACAACAGGCGAATTTCAGCGCGAATGGATGGACCGTGCACTTGAAATGGCCCGCTTAATCGGCATGACCAATCTCGCTCCAGTCGCTGAGATGTACGTCAACACCTTCAAGCCTGTTCCCACACCAGGGTGATGATTCAGCGTCTTGCTTCACCTCACTTTACCGTGTGTAGATGAACGCGATTCAAATGTTCTTGGCGCGCGCAGCGCTACTGGGTGGGGTGCTGCTCGCCTGGGCTTGGTTGCCTGCGCATGGGTATATCAATCCGGCTTTACTGCCGCCCTTAGGTGAGGTGCTCGAAACCCTTTGGCAACTTCTGCAGCGTTCCCAAGTGCATCAAGCGATTGGTGTGAGTAGCGCGGAGGTGTTAGTCGCGTTTGTAATCGCCGTACCACTGGGCACCTTACTTGGCGCATTGATTGCCGAGTACGCCTATCTAGGCGCGATCTTTAAGCCATTTTTGTTCTATGTATTCAGCATACCGAAATCCATTTTTTTGCCCATGTTCATTTTGGTCTTCGGCATTAGTTTTACGCAGAAAGTGGCCTACGCCACATTTACGACCACCTTTGTGGTGTTGATGAGTGCCGCAGCTTGTGTCGAGTCAATTAAACAGGAATATATATTGGTTGCGCGCAGTTACGGTGCAACGCGTTTACAACTATTACGGCGCGTTTATTTACCTAGCATGCTGCCATTGCTTCTCGAGACCATTCGGATTGCGATGATTTTCAATTTCACGGCAGTCCTCATTGCCGAGATGTACGCCTCCAGAACCGGTATGGGACATCTGATTTCTGGCTGGGGAGAAAATTTTCAGATGCGACAACTGTTTGCTGGCATCGTCTTACTTTCACTGATTGCCATTGTTTTTAATGAAGCCGTGCGTTTTCTGGAGACACGATGCAGCACCTGGCGAACATGAATCACACCGAACTCGCAATCGAAGTCGACCAGCTCAACCACACCTATCAAGGGGTGCATGGTGATGTTGTCGCACTGAGTGATATTTCACTGCGTGTCAAGGCGGGAAAATTTGTGGTGATTGTTGGCCCCAGCGGCTGCGGTAAAACCTCGCTACTCATGATGCTCGCTGGTTTACGCGAACAAAGTAGTGGCACGCTACGTTGTTATGCACAGCCCATGACAGCGCCTGATCCCAAGCGGGTTGGTGTCGTATTTCAAGAGGCCAGCTTATATCCTTGGTTAACCGCTGCAGAAAACGTCGAGTTTCCGTTAAGCCTGCGCGGAGATCCACGCCAAGAACGTCAACAGCGAGCGGATGCCATGCTCAAACTCGTTGGCCTCGATGGGTTTGGTTCACGCTATCCACACGAACTCTCAGGCGGCATGAAACAACGTGTGGCGATCGCCAGAGGTCTCGCGCAAGACCCACCCGTACTGCTCATGGATGAACCCTTTGCTGCACTCGATGAACAAACACGTATGACCATGGGTCACGAATTACTACGCATTTGGTCCACCACATCTAAAACAGTGGTGTTTATTACCCATAGCCTGACCGAAGCCGTCTATCTTGCCGATGAGGTCTACGTGATGTCTTCTCGACCAGGGCGCATCATTGATCGGGTTGAAATTAATCTTCCGCGACCACGTACTTACGCCATGATGGCCACCGCTGAATTCGGCCAATTACGCGAGCGCATCTGGCAGCAAATTCGTAGCGATGCATAATCGTTAATTAAGCAATACATTCAATGATCCGCCGCCCCTCTCCTGCCACTGTACGTTATGTATTGCTACTGTCGATGCTTGTGGCTTGGGAATGCATACCACGGACGGGTTGGATTCCCGAATTATTTTTACCGGCCTTGTCGACCACGCTAAGCGTATTGCGCACAGATTGGTTGGTGTATGCACAGGCCTTATTGGTGACCTTGACTGAGGTCGCTCTTGCCATGCTGTTGGCGTGCGGTGGCGGCATTGTGTTGGGCGCGGTTGTTGGTGGTTTAAGTACACCACGGGCATTATTGCTACCGGTATTTTCGAGCTTATACGCTGTACCTTTAGTCATTTTGTATCCCGTGTTTACGGCCTGGTTTGGCGTAGGGCCGGAATCCAAAGTTGCGTTTGCCGGGTTGTATGCATTTTTTCCGGTGATGCTGTCAACCGCCGCTGGGATACGCACCATCGACCCACAATTTTTGGTGGCAGCACGCAGCATGGGTGCGACACTCATGCAACAAGTCACTCGTGTGATTATTCCTGCTGCTTTACCAACGATCCTCAATGGGCTGCGCTTAGGTGGCGCATTAGCCATTATTGGCGTCGTGGTGGCCGAAATGCTCACTGCAGCTGCTGGTATTGGCTATCTGGTGACACTCAATCGCACGATCTTAGATAGCCCGCGCGTATTTGCTGCGCTACTCATGATTTTGGTTCTCTCGGTTGCCTACGATGTGCTGGCGCGTTATGTCGAACGGCGCGCCATGCGTTGGCAAAACGTTGAGCGACAACTCAGCCGGACGACTCAAACCACGACCGTCTCCTCTGCTGCCTAACGATGACGTTTTACTCAGGAGCTTTTCATGCCATTACCTAACCATTTACTTCCAACCACTGTCGTTGGAAGTTACCCGCAACCGGATTGGTTGATCGATCGTGCACAACTCTCGAAAGTCGTGCCACGCACGAGGATGCAAGAGCTATGGCGTATCCCCGAGGAATTTCTAGAGCAAGCACAAGACGACGCGACCGTACTTGCCATTCGTGACATGGAACGTGCGGGCATTGACATCATCACTGATGGTGAAATTCGTCGCGAAAGTTATTCCAATCGTTTTGCCACCGCGCTCGAAGGAATGGATCACGCGAACCCAGGCATCATTACCTCCAAAGCGGGCGCAAAAACACCTGTACCTCGTGTGATCGGAAAACTGCGTCGTGTACAAGCTGTCGAGCGACGCGACATGGAATTTTTACGCGCCAACACGTCGCACGCAGCAAAAATTACGCTCCCTGGTCCATTCACTATGGGTCAACAAGCTAAAAACGAGTATTACAAAGACGATGAAGAAATGGCAATGGACTTTGCTGCTGCGGTCAATGCAGAAGCGCTCGATCTGCAAGCGGCAGGCGCAGATATTATTCAGTTAGATGAGCCTTGGTTACGTAACGACCCAGAAGCGGCCAAACGCTATGCCGTTAAAGTGATTAACCGCGCACTGCAAGGCATTAGCGTGCCCACCGTTGTCCACCTTTGCTTTGGTTACGCAGCCGTGGTGACCGGGCAAAAACCGACCGGTTATTCGTTCTTGCCTGGACTCGGTGACACAATTGCCAAACAAATTTCAATCGAGGCGGCCCAGCCACGATTAGATCTTGGTGTGCTAAAAGATCTCGCAGGTAAAAAAATTATGCTGGGCGTGTTGGATTTAGGTAGTCACAGCATTGAAACTGCAGCGCAAGTCGCCGACCGGATTCGTGCTGGTTTACGCTATGTGCCTGCTGAAAACTTAATCCCTGCGCCTGATTGCGGCATGAAATATTTGCCGCGTGATGTTGCGTTTGGAAAATTACGCGCATTGGCTGATGGTGCAAAAATCGTTCGCACCGAACTCACGGGATAATCAAGCCGCGATCAAGACGACAACATTAACGCCCTGCTTTAGCTCCGGACCGCCTGCCCATGCGATTGAACCACCTACTCAAGCTTGTTTTATTGTCGTTTGCTAGCATCCTGCTCAGCACACCGCTGGCATGGGCACAAAGTTATCCAAGCAAACCCATCAAGTTAGTGGTGCCCTACGCACCAGGCGGACCGGGCGATATTTTGGGTCGCTTGATGGCCCAAAAGCTCAGCGATGCATTGGGTCAACCGGTGGTGGTGGATTATCGTGCGGGCGCTGGCGGAACCATCGGTACCGAACAAGTCGCGCGTGCTCCAGCCGATGGTTACACCTTAGTCATTGCTGCCAATGGTGCACTCGCCATCAATGTCAGTTTGATGAAGAACCTGCCTTACGATCCACGCAAAGATCTCACACCGATTATTCATGTCGCTACCGTACCACTTGTGTTGACTGTCCACCCTGCCGTCAACGCCACCAGCACACGTGAACTCATTGCGCTCATGAAAGCCAAGCCCAATGGATTTGCGTATGCATCCGCTGGTAACGGAACACCGCAACATCTTGCCGGTGAGCTATTTAAGAGTGTGGTTGGTGTCAGCATGGTGCATGTACCTTACAAAGGAACTGCACCCGCAGTGGCTGACTTGGTTGCAGGACAAGTGCCTGTCGCGCTTGAAAACATCACCGGGGTTTTGCCTCACGTCCGGAGTGCTCGACTACGTGCCCTCGCCACGGCGGCGTCCTCGCGGTCGAGTTTGTTGCCAGAAGTTCCTACGATGCATGAGTCTGGCGTCACGCACTTTGAGGCCAGTGCGTGGTTTGGCGTAATGGCCCCAGCAGGAACACCGCGCCCCATCGTCGATAGACTGAATCAAATCATGAGTAAATCACTCGATACTACCGAACTCAAACAGCGACTAGCAGCGCTAGGATCTGACCCAGTGCACGGCTCGCCAGAAGCATTTGGGCAATTCATCCAATCTGAAATTACCAAATGGGGCAAAGTCGTACGCGATTCGGGTGCCACACCCGAATAATCAGCTGCGCAATGGTTGTAAATGTACGCGCTGCTGACTTTGTGCAGAACGCATAATCGCTTCGAGCACAGTCACACCATGGATTTCATCTCCACCAGCGATCGCGAGCGGTTGGCCAGCCGCAGCTGCTTTGGCGAAGTGCTCTAGCTCTGCACGTTCGGTGCTTAACGTCGCAAATTGCTGCACTTCAGGTTTTGCGTGTCGATGTAGATTGGTGCGATCGATGTAACAGGTCTTGAGCGACCAAGTACTTAAATGTTCCACATCACCGACTTCTGCCCAACCATGTTCACCGAACACCTGCATCCGCCAAGTTTCTGCAGTCGCAATCACGCTACCAAGATACGCCGTCGCACCGGTCGCAAACCGAAACAGCATAGAAGTTGTGTCATCAATGCCAAAGTCTTGCACGCGACGATCACTCTGCGCGATCACCGACTCCACATGACCAGCAAGATAAAGCATGGCATCGACCACATGCACACCTCGACCTGTCATTCCGCCGCCTGGACCTTCTTCACGGTTTTGTCGCCAGTGATCACGATCAAATCGATACACCCCAGGACCGCAAAAATTTCCTTCAATGTGCAACAACTTACCGAGCTTACCGTCATTCAAGAGCCGCTTTATTTCTTGTAATGCCGGTTGAAAACGCCAGTTATATCCCACCGCTAACGTCACCTGATGTGCGGCACAAGCAGCCAATGCCGCCTGTGCAGATTCCGAAGTCAGGGTGAATGGTTTTTCGGTAAAGACATGCTTACCCGCCTTGGCCGCAGCAATAATCTGCTCGGCGTGTAATGTATGTGGCGTGGCCAAAACCACCGCTTGGATGGTTGGATCAGCCAACAGCTTGGCGTAATCATCGTACACAACAAGGTTTTGGCTTCCTGCGTAGTCACGCACTTTTTCGGGTTGTCGCGCATAGCCGGCAACAAAACGAATCAGGTCGCTTTTTCCTTGCACGCTATTGACCAAATTCTGCCCCCAGCGTCCCATCCCAATTAGTGCAGCTCGTAGCATCCTCTCACCCCTTGTTGTTTCACTACCGCATCGGATCTTTGTTGACGTGATTTTACCGCGATGAGAGCATCCCCCAGACGCATTCGTATGAAACACCTCACGTGGTAAACCGAGCGAAGAAGGATTGCATCCACCATGGCCCACTTCACGAAGATTTTTATTGCAGCAACGCTCTTCACCAGCGTTTTTTTTGCTGCCAGCCTACAAGCGCAACCCTACCCAAATAAAGCGGTGCGCATGATCGTTCCGGGGGCGCCCGGCAGTGCGATCGATCTACGCGCGCGTCAAATTGCCACAAAGTTGAGCGAGCAATGGCGCCAACCTGTGGTGGTCGATAACCGTCCGGGGGCCGGCGGCATCATTGGTACCGAGCTAGCTGCGCGTGCCGCGCCCGATGGCTACACACTGATCTACGGTTCGATTGGCACGCATTCCATCAACGCAAGTTTGTATCCGAAGCTTCCGTACGACCCAGTCAAAGATTTTTCCCCCATCACCACGGTGTTGATTGGACCTTTATTGCTGGTGGTGAATCCCAAACTACCCATCAAAAATATTCCTGATTTACTTGCTTACGCAAAATCAACGCCCGGCGGATTAAGTTACGCTTCATCGGGTAGCGGACAAGGTTCACACTTGGTTGGCGTAATGTTCAATATGCAAGCCAAAACAGAACTGGTGCATATCCCCTACAAAAGCCAAACGGCTGGGCTAACCGATGTGATTAGCGGTCAGGTTGGGTTGATGTTTGATACGCCTTCAACGTGCATGCCGCATATTCAAAGTGGTGCACTACGCGCGCTAGCCACCACACGACAAAAACGGTTTACACCGCTACCTGAATTACCCACGATTGCAGAGGCAGGACTACCGCAATTTGAAATGTCGGTGTGGGGCGCCATGTTTGCACCAGCAGGCACACCAACACCAATCATTGAACAATTACATGCCGATATTGCAAAAGCCCTCAGTGCACCCGACGTGCGCGCGAGCATTCTCAATGTCGGTCAAGAGCCCGGTAACGATCGCCCCGAACAACTTGCGGCCTTTGTAAAAGCCGAAGTTGAAAAGTGGCGCGCGGTCGTCAAAATATCGGGTGCGCGCGCTGAGTAAAAGCGGTATTGACCGGTTTCACCAAGATGCGTTGCAGCAATGGACTATACGACGTTGTATTAATAGGTGGCACGCCCACCTGAAATATCAAACACCCCACCGGTAGAGAACGAACACTCCGCTGAGGCAAGCCAGCACGCCATGGCAGCGATTTCTTCTACCTTCACAAAACGATTCATCGGAATTTTTGACAGCATATAGTCGATATGCTGCGTGCTCATTTGATCAAAGATCGCCGTTTTAGCCGCAGCAGGAGTCACGCAATTGACACAAACACCGCTTTGCGCCAATTCTTTTCCCAGAGATTTCGTGAGCGCAATGACCCCAGCCTTGGATGCACTGTAAGCCGCCGCATTAGGATTGCCTTCTTTACCCGCGACTGAGGCAATGTTCACTATGCGACCATACCCTGCCTTCACCATGTACGGTGCCACCGTACGACAGCACAAAAACGGCCCAGTTAAATTCACGCGTAGCACGTGCTCCCATGCATCGATGGGATAGTCAACCGTCGGCGCATTGACCCCAGCAATACCGGCGTTGTTAATCAGTACATCTATCTTGCCAACGCGCTCGA
This sequence comes from uncultured bacterium, assembly GCA_963923385.1. Lineage (GTDB taxonomy): Bacteria > Pseudomonadota > Gammaproteobacteria > Burkholderiales > SG8-39 > SZAS-79. The sequence goes on from CAWUMP010000036.1 coordinate 10,780, forward strand.
ACTGGGCCTGCACAGCCATCGAAATCGAATGAACATCTGTGACATCAACCACCATAGCGGTGGCATTTGATCCCAATGCATGTACGGCCTGATGCAGTAACACCGCATCACGATCCCAGACATGGACACGCGCCCCTGATTGGATCAAGCGTTGTGCAATCGCCAATCCAATGCCTTGAGCGCCACCCGTTACAATGGCATCTCTACCGTTGAAATCTAATTGATTCATGATGAAACAACCTTTCCAAGACAAAAAGGAGTGGACATGCATGTCATGATCATCGGTGCCGCAGGCATGTTAGGTCATCAGCTGGCTCAACAATTTGCGAAACACCCCTCGATCGCAAACACCCCAGTCGAAATCATGACGCTCGTCGACATCACACAACCACCAACGCACGCACAATTTCAAGGGCAACAACGCCCGATCGCAACAGACCTGTCATCGCCACAAGCCGCTGCACAACTGATCGCCACTCGGCCAGACGTGATCTTTCATTTAGCAGCGATTGTTTCTGGTGAAGCAGAAGCCGATTTCGATAAAGGATACCGTATTAATTTAGATGGCTCGCGACAGTTGTTCGAGGCCATACGACTTGCAGGTTCGCAAGAACCTTACCTTCCGCGCGTGGTATTTGCTTCTTCTCTTGCGGTGTTTGGTGCGCCACTGCCAGATGTCATTCCTGACGATTACCTTTTTGCACCACTCACTAGCTACGGCACACAAAAAGCAATCAGCGAATTACTGCTCAACGATTACGCGCGACGTAGATTCATCGATGGGATTGCGATCCGTTTACCAACGATTTGCATTCGCCCAGGCCAACCGAATCGTGCTGCATCCGGATTTTTTTCGAATATCCTGCGCGAACCCTTATCAGGAAAAGAAGCTGTACTGCCAGTCAGTGAAAACGTCCGTCATTGGTTTGCTTCTCCACGCGCAGGCGTTGGTTTTTTGCTCCATGCAGCGGCAATCGATTTAAGCAGTCTGGGTGGACGTCGGGCGCTATCCATGCCCGGCGTGTCGGCTACCGTTAGTGAACAACTGGCTGCATTACAACGCGTGGCTGGCCCCAAAGCGCTCAAGCTCATTCGTCGGCAACCAGATCCAGCGATCCAACATATGATCGACAGTTGGCCGCGCAGCTTTGATGCCGCGCGTGCACTTGCCTTGGGTTTTCGTGCTGATGCCTCAATTGACGACATTATTCAGGTGCATATTGATGATGCGTTGCACGGCAAACTTTCTATCTCTTAAAAACGAATCCTGATCATGCGAACCTCTATTTTCTATCCGCTCAGTCACGCCCCACGCGCTGCGCTTATTCTTGGGATCAGCGGTCTGATCCCGTTTATCGCACTCACGTTTTTTGCGGGACATCTGGCGATCACTTGGTATGCATTTTGGTTGCAGCTGCTTGCGCAATACGCAGCGCTCATTCTGTCTTTTGTGGGTGCACTGCATTGGGGTTATGCGGTCATGAGCAAAACGCAAGGATTGCGTGCCTGGGTGCAGTACGGATGGAGTGTCGTGCCAAGTTTGGTCGGTTGGACGGCACTGCAACTCCCCGTTTGGCACGCGCTGCGCTTACTCGCCGCCATGTTGATCTTGAGTTACGTGATTGATCGAAAACTCGCCACGCAACACGACATCCCAAATTGGCTCATGCCCTTACGTGCGCTGCTTACATTCGTGGGATCGTTATCGTTACTGATTGCCAGTTTTATCTAAATGATAGAGAAGCATTCCCGCCAACGGGTAACAACTAAAAACGCATGTGTGCAGTCAGTCGTATTGATCGAGGGAGTGAAGGATGGACATGTGTGTCCGCTACACCGGCCGAAGACTCGCCTGCAACTCGTGAGGTGTAGTAATAACTGATATCGTTGTTGCGCCGATTCGTTAAATTGAACACATCCAAATAAAAATCAGTTTGCGCGGACATTTTTCGTGCCACACGCAGATTCGAAGTCACGCTAGGCTGCGATCGAACTGAATTATTTTCGATTAATGGGGCCGCGCCAATGTACCGCAGACTGAATGCGCCTGACCAAGCCCGCCACTGGCTTAACGCTAGATTCAGTTGTGCAACTTTTTGTACGGCATTAGGAATCGCATCACCATTCGTACTGTTATCCGTATAAGTTGGCTTTGTCCAAGCCAAATTTCCATTCACTGAGTAATATTCATTTGCAGTCCACTCAGATGCCCACTCCACACCAGAACGTCGGCTAGGACGACTCGCTTGCGTCGATCCGGTATCGCCAACATAGACAAGCTCAGAGTCAAAGTTTAATCGCCAAAAAGTGAGTGAAGTCGAGACCTCAGGAAATAGCTGAGTTTTCAAGCCGACCTCGCGACCTAAAGCACTGACCAGCGCTGGCGCTGTATTAGTCGCTTGTCCAGTTTGTGGATCAATTTTTGTGGTCATTCCACGTGCATCATTGCTATGGAATCCCTTACCCACATTGAAAAAGATCTCGGATTGATGCCAGGGTTCCAAAATCACACTCAGTTTCGGTGAACTTTTAAAACCGCTCGCAGTTCCTGAATTTTGCGACTGTAACTCGCTATTGACTCTTGCATCGAACTGATCCAATCGTAGCCCAGTGACCGTCCTAAGCCATCGATTCCATACCACTGCTTGTTCGCCATAAACACCCAGTAAACGTTGGCGCACTTGATCAATGCGAATCGTCGATTGATTGATCTGTGATTCAGTGTTCATCAACCCCAGACGAATATGGTCTTGTCGAAATTGTAATCCGATGGTGTTTTGTATCCATTGATGTTCAGCAATTTCTGTCACCCAAGATTGAGATGCTTGACCGCCAAAGACACTGCGATGATCCGTTTGGCCAAATTGGTCTGAGGTACGACTGAGCCGATAAGTAAAATTCGAGTAAAGCGATAAATCGTAATCAATCAAGTACCAACTCAGTCGAGTCATTTCATGATCTTGAGTCTGATGCCATGTTCCAGAGAGACTAGCCCGTCTAGTGGAAGCCCCATCAGAAGAATCAAGAGAATCAAATCGCTGAAACGATTGACCTTGGTAGCTGCCTGCATCGATTAATCGTTGCGGAATTTGATCCGTTGAATTCCAATGCGCAGCGTAAGTGGACAAACTGGTCGACCACCCTGCGCTTGAATTTCCACCGCTCAAAATAAATTGCGCGTTGATTTTTCGCATCGCTTCAGCGACCGTCCATGGGCCATCGTTATTCAAGCGCTCGGCCGCGGTGAGTAGCGTCACACCTTCACTCACCTCTTGTGACCCTTCCACAAAGCCACGT
>CAWUMP010000037.1:0-13821 GCA_963923385.1 uncultured bacterium
GGTCTCGTGGGCTCGGAGATGTGTATAAGAGACAGGATCACCCGGGCGCACGGCTTGGACCTGCAATATCGCACTACCTTCTTGTGCATAGCCGAGTCGATTCGCGGCGACAAACGATAAATCAATGATTCGATCGCCATGAAATGGGCCCCGATCGTTAATCCTGACCACCACACTGCGACCGTTACCCACATGTGTAACGCGTGCATAACTTGGAATCGGTAGCGTCGGGTGCGCAGCCGTCATGGCGTACATGTCATAACGCTCACCACTGGAGGTGTTTTGCCCGTGGTAGCGTCGACCATACCAACTCCCCACGCCGCGTTGCATAAATTCTTGATGAGATTGCAGCGGAACGTAATCGCGTCCAAATACTTGATACGGACGATTCGCGAACCGATGCAAGGGTTCATCGCGCGGTTGTGCATCGGGGATTTGATCTAGGTTTGCTGGCGGATTGTCACCCGGCCCATCATCTTTGTAGTAAGCGCCGCGACGAGCCGCGCTGTCGTGACCGGCACGCTCGGTTTCACGACCCAATCGCGGTGTGAGGCTACCGCACGCACTCAAGCACAAACAAACTACTAAGCCGGCCCCCATCGCGCGGCGTAGGCCGCCTGGGGTCATGCCGATTCGTACACCGTGCGTCCTGCGACCATCGTCCGACGCACCACGCCACCGAGTTCATAGCCCATGAATGGCGTGTTTTTACCTTGGCTCTTGAGTGTTGCGGCGTGGATGGTTCGACGTGCGTCAGCATCAAACAGCACCAGATCGGCAGGGGTTCCCACATCGAGTCGGCCTGATTTCACACCGAGCACACGCGCCGGTTCACTGGTGAGTTTGGCCAACGCCTTCACTAAGGGCGTGTTGGTTTCTTGCGCCCACTTTAAGGTCAGTGGTAGCAACAACTCTAAGCCTGTGGCACCAGCAGAGGCTTCAGAAAACGGCATCAGCTTTTCATCTTCATCAACAGACGTGTGATCCGAGCAAATTAAATCCACCGTGCCATCGGCCAAACCAGCGCGTAACGCATCGCGATCTCGTGCAGCACGCAGCGGTGGATCAAATCGACAGTGCGCGTCAAAAAATCCCAGATCCATTTCAGATAAATGCACATGATGAATCGCTACGTCGCAACTAATCGGAAGTTGCTCAGCTTTCGCGCGGCGAATCAGTTCAACACCACCAGCGGTAGATAAACGACAGACATGCAAACGCACGCCTGTTGCGCGCGCCAGCTCAATTAATCCTGATAAGGCGATGGTCTCAGCAAACGCAGGAATCCCCGGCAACCCCAATCGCGTCGCGACCTCACCATCGTGCGCAACACCGCCGCGCGCTAAATCACGGTCTTCGGCACGTAGCCACAGTGGCAATCCAAAGGTCGCTGCGTACTGCATGGCGCGCCACATGATCTGCAAATCGGCCAGCGGCACATTGGCGTGTGAAAACGCAACACAGCCGGTTTCGGCGAGCTCGGCCATTTCAGTTAATCGCTCACCGGCTAACTTAACGGTGAGTGCGCCAATCGGATACACGCGTGCCCGTTCTAAGGCTTTTGCACGACGACGCAACATGTCTACCAAGCCAGGCTCATCTAACACTGGATCGGTATCCGGCGGGCAAGCAAGACTGGTGATTCCACCAGCCACGGCAGCGTCCATTTCTGAAGCCAATGTGGCTTTGTATTCAAAGCCGGGCTCTCGTAATCGCGCTGAAATATCGATCAGTCCGGGACAAGCAATCAAACCACGCGCATCGATACTGTGGTCAGCCTTCACCCCACGCGCCGCATCATCGATGGCGGCGATACGCGCACCATCAATCAGTAGATCGCCTACGCGGTCACGTCCGTTGGCTGGGTCGATGAGTCGGGCGCCTTGGATCAGCGTTTTCATATCAGTTCCCGGCAATGATGGACATCACCGCCATACGCACGGCAATCCCAAAAGTGACTTGTGGCAGGATCACCGAGTGCGGACCATCGGCCACACCCGAATCAATTTCAACACCGCGATTCATTGGACCCGGATGCATCACAATCGCATCAGAGGCGGCCAATGCAAGTTTTTCTGTACTCAGTCCATAGTGCTTATTGAACTCTTGTGCGCTAGGTAATAACGCTCCGCGCATGCGTTCGTTTTGTAAGCGCAGCATCACGATCACATCGGCACCCGCGAGACCTTTTTTCATGTCGTGAAATACCTTCACGCCCAGACTACTCACGCCGGTAGGGATCAAGGTTTGCGGGCCAATCACGCGCACTTCGGGTGTACCTAACGTGGTTAATCCGTGAATCAACGAGCGCGCTACGCGCGAATGCAAGATGTCACCGACAATCGCCACTGTGAGTTGCGTGAAATCTTTTTTATAGTGTCGGATGGTGTAGAGATCGAGTAACCCTTGCGTTGGATGCGCATGACGACCATCCCCAGCATTCACGACGTGCTCGTGCGGTTTGACGTGATTTGCAATCAGGTAGGGCGCACCGGAGGCGGCATGACGTACGACAAACACATCGGCTTGCATGGCCGATAAATTTGCGACGGTATCGAGTAATGACTCACCTTTGGTTTGCGATGAGGCGGCGATATTTAGATTGATGACATCAGCAGACAAGCGCTTGGCGGCAATTTCAAACGTAGTGCGGGTGCGTGTCGACGGTTCAAAAAATAAATTGAATACGCTTTTACCGCGTAATAGCGGCACTTTTTTTACTTCGCGTTCGGTCACACCCACAAATGAGTCAGCGGTATCGAGAATTTGCGTGAGAATATTGCGCGGCAGGCCTTCGATAGAAAGCAAGTGTTGTAACGCACCTTGCGCGTTAAGTTGTGGATTACGCATGCGTGAGCTCCAATGCAAGACGCCCGTGTTCGTCGCGTTTTAAGCTTAAGCGTTGACCTTCGGGTACGCTCACCTGTGCGCCACAAAATTGCGCGCAAACGGGCAGCTCGCGTCCACCACGATCGGCGAGCACAACTAAGCGGATCGAAGCAGGTCGACCGTAATCAAACAATTCATTCATCGCTGCACGCACCGTGCGTCCGGTGTACAGCACGTCATCGACAAGTAATAAGTGTCGACCCGTCACGTCGAATGCAATTTTGCTGCGCTTGGGTGCGTGATGTAATCCTTGTTGATGATAGTCATCGCGGTAAAACGCCACATCCATGGTGCCTAGTGGCGTGGTCAATCCAAGCGCAGCGTGTAAGCGCTCGGCCAGCCACACACCTCCGGTGTAAAGACCAATCATCGCCGTCTCGGGGTGTAGATCGGCTTTCAGTTGTTGCGCCAGCTGCGCGCATAGCGCTTCGGCATCGGGCAAGGGGCTCATGCCTGCGGCTCCTGTAAAAACCATTGTTCAAGAATTAATTGTGCTGCGGCAGAATCGAGTTGATCGCGCGCGGCTTTTCCGTACACACCCTGTTGCGTCAGCGTGGCTTGGGCATCGACCGAAGTGTAACGTTCATCGACCAAATGCACGGGTAAACCGAAGCGCCCATTGAGCTGTCTTGCAAACCGCTGCGCCCGAGCCGTCATGGGATGCGCGGCGCCATCGGTGGCCAGCGGTAAACCCACCACCAAGTGTGCGGGCTGCCATTCGAGGATTAATGCTTCAATCGCGGCAAAGCGTTGCTGTGCGATTTCACCCACAATGCCTGGCAGCGGATGCGCGAGCTGCACTTCGGTCTCGCCGACCGCCACACCAATACGACGTGTTCCAAAATCAAAAGCCATCACCGTGCCGGCGCCCATCACGCGTGACCTGCCACATCAGAAAGCCGCGCGTAGTCCAACCCCAATAAGCGCATCGCTGCCGGTAAACGCTCATCTGCTGGCGTATCAAACAAAATCGCATCATCTGGTGCTGCTACAGTGAGCCAAGCGTTTTGCGCTAACTCTTGTTCTAATTGGCCAGCAGACCACCCGGCGTAGCCCAGCGTCACCATTAAGCGCTGCGGCCCAGCGCCACTGGCAACCGCTTCAAGAATATCTTTTGATGTGGTCAGACCCAGGGTTTGGCCAATTTTTAGGGTCGAACCCCACGTGCCCGTGGGGGAATGCAGCACAAAGCCTCGGTCGGTTTGCACCGGTCCACCGTACCAAACGGGGGCGTCTGTCGCAGCAACTTGCGTGCTCTCTAAAGCAATCCGCGCAAACAAATCGCTCAGGCGCATGTCGATGGGACGATTGACGACCACACCCAGTGCACCTTGGGGGGTGTGTTCGCAGATATACGTCAAGGTCCTAGAGAAATGCGGATCCGCCATGGCTGGCATGGCGATCAAAAAGTGGTTGGTGAGATTGATCGAGGACACGCTTAAGGCTATTTTAGCGTATGACGACTAATTCTGCTGTACTCGTGTGGTTTCGCCGCGATTTGCGCGCCCATGATCACGCCGCCTTACATGCGGCACTGCGCGCATCGACGCAGGTTTACTGCGTATTTGTGTTTGATACCGACATCCTCGATGCGCTACCGACGCGGGATGACCGGCGTGTAGAGTTTTTGTGGCAAAGCGTATGTGCCTTGGCAGAAACATTAGCAACCATGGCCGGTGGGCGCGGACCCGTGTTGCACGTGCTACATGGGTCGGCACGCAGCTGCATTCCGGCGCTTGCGCAATCGTTGGGCGTCAAAGCGGTGTATGCCAACCATGATTACGAGCCAGACGCATTGGCGAGAGATCATGCCGTTGCGCAAGCACTTGCAACGCAAGGCTTACCTCTAAATACACGCAAAGATCAGGTGATCTTTGATGGCGATGAAGTCCTCACAAAAATGGGGCAGCCTTTTTCGGTGTTCACGCCGTATAAAAATGCCTGGCTGCAACGACTCGATGCGTTTTATGTCAAGCCCTACCCAATTACGCCTTACGCATCACATTTGGCCTTGGTGCCAAGTCCCAGTGACCTGCCCTCGTTAGCATCGCTTGGATTTACGCAGACCAATCTGTCTGCGCTTGGCGTCGCTGGAGGCAGTGGCGCTGCGCGCGTGTTACTCGATGATTTTTTAACGCGTATCGATGCGTACGATCAACGACGCGATTACCCCGCTGTGAAAGGACCGTCGTATCTTTCGGTCCATCTGCGTTTTGGCACACTATCCATTCGCGAACTTGTTACGCTAGCCAAGCAACGTGACTCGAGCGGTGCTGCAGTTTGGTTGTCGGAGCTGATTTGGCGTGATTTTTATTTCATGATTCTTGCGCGCCATCCACGTGTGGTGCATGCATCGTTTCGACCCGAATACGATGCCATCGAGTGGGCGCAAGCACCCGAGTTACAACAGGCTTGGTGCGAAGCACGAACAGGCTATCCGATCGTCGATGCCGCCATGCGTCAGTTACATCAAACCGGTTATATGCATAACCGTTTACGCATGATTGTTGCGTCGTTTCTCACTAAAGATTTGGGCATAGATTGGCGTGTTGGCGAGCGTCATTTCGCGCAACACTTAATCGACTTTGATCTGGCGGCAAACAATGGCGGCTGGCAGTGGGCTGCATCGACAGGTTGTGACGCACAGCCGTACTTCAGAATTTTTAATCCGGTCACCCAATCCGAGCGCTTTGACCCGAAGGGGCAATTTATTCGTCGTTACGTGCCAGAGCTAGCTGGTGTATCGGACCGGCACATTCACGCACCGTGGTTACTTTCGCCCATCGAAGCGCAAGCGGCCGGCGTGCGGTTAGGTGAAACGTATCCAGCGCCGGTTGTCGATCATGCAAACGCGCGTCTGACAACGCTTGCACGGTATGGAAAAGTTAAGAAGCCGGCCTAGTTGCTTCGCTTGGCTGACCCAAGCCAACGCTTGCATGGATTTGTGCAAGTAGCGTTTCTTCTTGATAGGGCTTACCAAGAAACGCTTGCACGCCGAGTGCATCTGCTTGTTCGCGAAGCTTTCCTGTCGTTCGAGAAGTAATCATGATGACCGGTAGGTTTGCTAACGCGGCATCGGCACGCAGACTACGCAACACTTCCAAGCCATCCATGCGCGGCATTTCAATGTCGAGCAACACCAAATTCGGCACTTGCACGCCAATCATCTGAATGGCTTCGGCACCATCACGCGCCGTACGAACGCGATAACCTTCACGCACTAATAAACGCTCGGTGATCTTGCGCACGGTGAGCGAATCATCCACAACCAACACCTCGGGGCTTGTTACGATGGTTACTTCAGGTAATACCGCCGTCGCTCCGCCCAACGGTGGGGACTTGGGTTGATGCGCCAACAATGCGATTGGATTGAGCAGAAATACGATGTCGCCCGAGCCAATGACCGTCACTCCAGTTAAACCGGGCATCCGCGCCAATTGTGGCCCCAAGGTTTTCACCACGACTTCTTGCTGACCCAACGCCTCTTCAACTTCGAGTGCAATACTCTCTGCACCACTACGCACAAACAACACTGGGTGTGCGCGTAAAGGTCGTGCTGCTGCCACAGGGTGAATGCTTAGCAGCTGCGACAAACGATGTAAGGCATAACGCTGCTCATTCCAAAGCATGCCGCCTTGTGCATGGTCGGCAGTGAGTTGCGTGAGCTGCACGTGCTGAACGTGTTCAATGAGTAAGGTTGGAATGCCCCAGAGCTGTCCGCCAGCTCGCACCAACACGACTTGCGCCATTGCCGTGGTGAGTGGTAATCGAATGACAAACTGCGTACCTTGTCCGGCCGTAGATTCAACTTGAATACGCCCACCAAGCGCAATCACTGTGGTGCGCACGACATCCATGCCCACACCGCGGCCAGCGTAGTCGTTCAGGTCTTGCGCTGTTGAAAATCCCGGCTTAAAAATAAAGTCGCTTAATACGGACGCACTTAACGCACTGGCTGCATCAATCAACCCCAGTTGCTGCGCGCGGGTGCGGATGCGTTGTAAATCTAGTCCTGGACCATCATCGCGCAGGCGGATCGATAGTTCATTGCCTTCTTGCTGAACCTCGAGATGGATTTGACCCACTGCTGGCTTACCTGCGCGCAGACGTTCAGCTGGTCGTTCTATGCCATGCGTGACTGCGTTACGCAATAAGTGTTGTAAGGGCGCCGTCATTTGTTCAAGCACCATTCGATCGAGCTCGACTTGTGCGCCTTTGATTTCTAGATGGGCTTCACGCCCAAGGGCTGCCGCCGTTTGTCGTACAAGTCGATATAACGGCTCGGTGGCGGATTCAAATGGGACTAAGCGTATGCGTAATAAATCATGTTGCACTTGGCGATTGGTTCGCCCTTGTTGCGTCAATGTCGCTTCCGCACTGAGCGAAATTTGTTCTAGCGTTTGTTGAACAGTGGCGACGTCATCGACGCTTTCAGCCAACATACGCGATAACTCTTGTAAGCGTGTGTAGCGATCAAATTCGAGTGGATCAAAGTCGCCTTGTTGGATCTCGAGCGGTTTGCGATGCGCGGCCAAACTCGCTTCGGCCGCCATATCGATTTCACGTACTTCGCGGCGCATGCGCAGTACGTTTTCACTCAGTTCTTTTAATGCTGCTTTTAAATTCAGTAGATCGTTTTCAATCCGCGCGCGCCCGACTGCGACTTCGCCGGTTGCGTTGATTAACGTATCTAGCGCGACACTCGATAAACGCAAGGTCATCGCTGCCGGTGTCAGTGCTGGCACAGGCGCAGGTGCTGCGCTCAATGCTTCGGGCGCGCGTGCTGGCGCATCATTGGCTGCCGCTGGTGCAGCTGGGGCCAGCGCCTCTAAATCAGAAATAATCTCATCGCAGGCATGTTGCATCGGTTGAAACTGATTGGCGGTGGCCGGTTCATGCAGCACAAGTTCGACGGCAGATTCAAGGGCGTGAATTTTAGCGGCGACCTTAAACGCACCCGTCATTCGTGCGCTTCCTTTTAAGGTATGCAAAATACGCTGGATTGCCTGCGCCCAAGTACGATCGTTCGGCGCGTTGATCCAGCCGCGTAAGTTGGCGGCCAATTGCGGCGCGAGTTCCTGGGACTCTTGAATAAACAAAGGCAGTAAGCGCGTATCCAGCGCATCGTCTTGTACTGCAGGTTGCTGTTGCTTTGCGCTACTTTGCGGCGCAATCTGCGTCAGCGCCGAGACCAAGGGCTGCGCATCGCCGGGTGTGGCACGTTCTCTGATTCCTGCGTACATCAGTTGGAGCGCCTGCACCGCTTCAGTCAGCTGCGTTCTCGTGTGCGGTGTGATCGGAAAAGGATGCGCAGCCAGTCGCGATAAGGCGCCCTCAAGTGCGGCAGCAAGCGTTTGCATGGACACCATTTGTACCGTGCCGCAAATGCCGGTGAGGGTGTGCGCTGCGCGTAACATCGGTTCTTGAATCGATCCACTTGGCGAGGATTCGATCGTTTTTAAAGCGTGTTCTAGTAAGTCGAGCTTTGTTTGCGCTTCGACTAAAAAGGTTTGATACAACGCCGCCGAAATCACCACCGATCCGATATGCACCATATCCGGCGTCGTCAAACTAAAGGGCATCGTTGCACCAAGCGCGTTGAGTTCGGCCTGCCCAACGGTTTGGGCTTGTTGCAACAACGTTTGAATATCAGGCTCCGCCGCTTGCGTACGCAAGCTTGTTAACCATTGCCTAAAGTGCGTCTGTGACTGTGTAAGAAGATCAAACAGCGCGGGTGTTACTGGTCGTGTTTGACGTAACCAAAGGTTCATCACGGTTTCTAGGGCATGGGCCACTTCACCCAAGCGGGTAAGCCCAACCATTCGACCACTTCCTTTGAGGGTATGAAATCCACGCCGTAATTCGGTAAGACGCTGGGTATCATCTGGTGCACGTTGTAACTCGGCGATGCGTGTTTCTTGTGCTTGAACGACTTCGTCGGCTTCTTGAAGAAAAATTTCTAGGAGTTCTTGGTCAATCACCATCGCGCTTGCACTGACCAACGCCTGCGTGGCTGGTGTGGGGACGGTGTCATCAGGTAGTGAGGCTGGCGATTGACCGCGCTCGCGCATCTGCGGCACCAAACTCAGTGTTGGTTTAACAGCCTGCGTAGCGGCGAGTGGTTGTAAGGCTTGGGCAAAATCAGCGTAGCCATCACGTTGTAGGTTTTCTAAATAAAAACCCAATCCCGAAATTTTTTGCGCAAGCGTTTCCATCGTCTGTTTGGAAGCGCCTCCAGGCAGTCCTGCGTTGAGCAGTTGCTGGATGGTGTGCGTCACCTCTTGTATCAAAGCGTGCGCTTGTGGCTCTTGTAGTGCCTGTAACTCAGACGCCAGCGTTTGTAGCACCGGTTCGATCGGTAACAGAACGCTGGGTTGGGTTGTGTCGCGGAAAAAAATATCCAGCGCTTGTTCAAGCTTTACGAGTTGCGAGGAGAGCTGTTTAAGACGGTCTGTTTGCGACGCACTGTGCGCTAAGGTGATCTGACCGATCGTTTCTTGGCTTGGAAGTTTCGCTTCTGCGATTAAGGCATAAGCCTGTTGTATTTGCTTTGCCTCAGGTAAGCGCGTTTGTTTGGCTTGGGCTAAGGCATACAGCACTGCACGTAACAAACGATCAGACACCTCGGCATGGACATTACGCAACTGTCGCTCAATACGCGCTGTCAGGCTGCGCACCATACGCTGGTCAAACTGCGTCGGTTGCTCAGCAACGGTTGCTAGCCACACCGCAACAATCCACCAAAAATCTTTTTGTATCGTTTTTGTCTGACGGACTTCTGCAGCGAGTGCTGCAGCGCGCATCAGCATTAATCCTGGCAACGGATCGGCGTCACTCAACCAACTGAGCAGGCCACGTTGAAATTGTGCGCGTAAGGCACCAATGCGTTCTGATTCAAGCGCAGCATCGTTATTGGCTTGTGCGCTGGAACTTCGCGTCGGCACTTCGGCAATCGCCGTAGGGAAAAAAAGATCGGCTTCAAATAGATCTGCTGCATGCCGAGCCTGGCCTAACGCGAGATACACAGGCCAAAGATCCGCGAGCTCTTCTTGATGACCGTTTGCACGTTTTGCCAGCGCTTGATCAACGACGTCGAATGCCGACTGTAATGCCGCGCTCGCTGTCGGTACATCGATACCTACGTTTGCTGATCGAAGAGCGAGTAATACTTGCTCGGCTTCTTCTAGCACACACGAAATAGACCGCAGTCCAATGAGTTTAACTGCCCCCGTTGCCTGGTGTAACTGACGTTGCGCGCGCTGTAATGACGCCACGTTGTCGGTTGCTAATACATATTCAGCAAGGCCTGCACGCGCTCCCGCCAAAGCGAGCGTCATTTCACCTTTCACCCAAGTGAGCGTTACGCGATCAGAGACTGGAGTCATCTTGGTTTAATGAGGTTTCAGGTTTCAGGTTTCAGGTCGTTTTAAGTGGGGTATGACTTCGACAATTAGAGCTTGAAATTGGTAATCGCCTGTTTTAATTCTGCCGCTAACGCACCCAGTGAGGACATTGCATCTGCTGCGCCACGTGTGCTGTTGGCATTTTTTTCGTTTGTTTTGAGAATACCCTGCATACGCGTTGCAACCTGACTTGCGACCGCGGATTGCTGCTCAGACGTCGTGGCCATTTGCTGAATTAATTCGGCCAGTCGCTGCGAAACAAGCCCGATTTCGGTCAACGCCTGACCAGCGTGGTCAGAGCGATGTGTGCCTTCTACCACACCAAGGGTACTACGCTCCATCGCGGCAATGGCATCTTGGGTGTCAGCTTGAATCGCTTTGACTAGGCCGGCGATTTGTCGCGATGCATCCGCCGAGCGCTCTGCAAGGCGTTGCACTTCTTCGGCCACCACCGTAAATCCACGTCCTGCTTCACCTGCACTCGCCGCTTGAATGGCTGCATTGAGCGCAAGTACGTTGGTTTGCTCGGTGATATCTGAGATGAGCTCGACGATTTCGCCAATTTGCAACGAGGAATCACCTAAGCGCTTAATTCGCTTGGCGGTCTCTTGAATGTGTTCGCGAATTCCGTGCATACCAGAGATGGCTTCTTGTACCGCGGCATGGCCTTTGTTTGATGCAACTAGCGCACTGCGCGCAACGGTCGCCGATTCTGCGGCCTGTCCTGATACACCTTGAATTGCTTGCGCCACAGCCAGTACTTCGGCGCTAGTTGCGTCAATGTCTTTAGATTGTTCTTCAGATGATGCCAATAATGAATCGGCCGCTTGTTGTGCCACGTTGGTTGCGCGGCCAACTTCATTCACCACAGCCGATACGCGTGTAATGAGTGCACGCAATTCTTCGATCGCAAAATTAAGGGCATCGGCTAGGGCACCAGTCGATTCTTCGTTCACGTCTGCCCGTACAGTGAGGTCACCACTCGCAAAGCTTTGCACCTCATCAAGCAGACCAAGAATCGCTGACTGCTGACGTGCATTACGCGCTTGTTCTTCGCGCTCTCGCAGCTCGGCTCGAACTCGTGCACTGCGCTCGACGTGCAGATAAATCCAAACCATACGCACCAAGATCAAAAGACCGAGTATTGAAAAAACCAGTGTCAGATAAACGGTTGCACGCTCGTTTAGCGCTTTTTGGTAACTCACGCTGAGCGCTTGCGTGGCGAGCAACAAACCTTCGGAATCTGCCACGATCTGCTGCGATGCCCCACGCGCAGCAATCAATCGTTCGACGTTACTCAAAATGGAGAACGTCGCGTCTTGGTAGGTTTGAAAATTTTGATTGAGTTCTTGTAGACGGGTATTGAGCTCATCGATATCAGTTGCGCCACGACGTGGCTGTAACCCCGCGCCACGCAATAGGCTCAGCATCATGGCAAAGTCATTCACGTCACGCTTTATGAGTGTCGGTACTTCTGCATCCGCAATATCACCGGCCAAAAGGACGTTCGCGTTTTTAGAAAAGCGTTGTGTGAGCATCACCAACTGACCGGCCGCGGTGATTTCACGCGGGCCAGCACTACTATCTAAGATCAAGGCTAGCACCCGTTCGGTGAGCGCTAGCAGCTGTGGATTTCCGCTATTAATTTGCGCAAGTGCGGTGCCCAAGCTTTGCATGGTTTGCTCTTCATCGATGAGCAAGGTGGCGTTTTTATCTGTGTTTTGCCAAACCGCTTCGAGTTGATCGAGTGCGGGGTGATCGGCGCCAAACGCAAGTCGCGTCACCAGATTTTGTTCTTTATTGCCACGTTGAAGCCGCTGGATCGTGCCGCGAAAAGCGTCTCGGCTTGCGGTAATTTGGCGATGTGCCTCGCTCTTGGTTTCTGGCGGACACGCTTGGCCAACACAAGGACTCGTCGCTGTTTTTTTATACGCTTCTGCACTTCCTAGTAGGCTGCGTTGCGCTGCTTTCGCGAGCCGTTGAGAAAGCATTTGTAGTTCGACAGAGTCTGATAACCACTGTCCGGTCTGCCGCGTATGATGATTATCAAGTAGGACTAAAGAAACGATCAGTAGTAGGACGGTAATAAACGACACGCCCAGAATCAGCATTTGCTGTCGCCATGCGACTGCTTGTCCCTGAAATTTTTTTAACCATCCTAGCGTTAACCGTTGCTGCAATGCTGTGCGTACACGACGCAAACCATTTGCGCCTCCTGACCATTGGAATTGCATACTGCCTCCGAGTTAGGATAGACGCGCGGCTAAGAGGCCGCGATCTCCAAAAAAGAACGATGGGTAATCAATGTGGCGAGATCGAGCTCTTGCCACACGCGCTCGGTGCCAGATTCGTGCCATTGGGACAACACCCAAGGTGATGCTGTTGGGCTGGACTGTGAGGTCAGCGCATCTTGTTGCCGTAGACCGAGCAAGCGCTCCACTAAAAGTGCGCACTGCAAGGTGTGCGCATGGCCGATACAGATCAAGCGACTGTGCATACTCATCTGCGTCATTGGTGCGCCAAGAAACGCGGCTAAATCGGTCACACCAATTAATGCGCCGCGTAAATTTGTGACGCCCAAAAACCACGTTTGTGTGCCTGGAAAGGGTTGAATGAGGCCAGGTGAAATGACCTCGCCTGCTTCGGCTAACGGCACCACCCATGCTTGACCTGCACTTTCAAACGCAAGATAGGACGTGGTTTGCGCACCTTGCGCGACCGCATTTAAGCGGCCACGCAAGCTATGCTGAAAATCGGCGAGACGTTGGCGTTCACGCATTGAGATCGCTCAGGGGAGCGCTGCAATTTTTGCTGCTAGGACAGATAAATCGAGCGGCTTGACTAGATAGGCATGCGCACCTTGTCGCATACCCCAAATGCGATCCGTCTCTTGTCCCTTTGAGCTGCAAATAATCACCGGAATATGTTGTAGTTGTGCGTCCCGCGCCATTGCACGTGTGGCTTGGAACCCATTGGTGCCAGGCATCACCACATCCATTAAGACAAGATCTGGGTGCTCGCTACGTACTTTTTGTAGTGCTTCTTCTCCGTTCTCCGCCGTGATGACGACATAACCTAACTTAGAGAGCACCTCTTGCAGGTGTTGCCGTTCGTTTGGCGAATCTTCTGCTACAAGAATTTTTTTCACTGGCATGAGAATGACTCCAACAATTAAAAACGTACGCGAGTAAGCAACGCAAGTGCGCGATCAGGCCGCTCGATGTAGTTGTGCATTGACCGATTGCAGCAAGCCATCACGCGTAAACGGTTTGGTCAGGTACTCGCTTGAGCCAACTAAACGGCCTCGCGCACGGTCAAACAAACTATCTTTTGACGACAACATGATGACCGGCGTCGCGGAGAACTGCGGATTTCTGCGAATCAATGCGCACGCCTGATAACCATCGAGACGTGGCATCACAATGTCGATAAAAATAATATCGGGCTGATGGTCGATGACCTTAGATAAGGCCTCAAAACCATCTTCAGCCAAAATCACGGTGGCTTGCGCTTGTAATAAAAAAATTTC
>CAWUMP010000038.1:0-13664 GCA_963923385.1 uncultured bacterium
ACGGCATTCGATTTTTGCCCCACCAATCGTGCTCTGCAAGCAAAAACCCATGATCGGTGCTGAGAACTAAAGCAGTGTCTTTCCAGAGGTCGTGCCGATCCATGTAATCTAATAGCTGGCCGAAGTAGTGGTCACACATGCTCAGTAATGCCGCGTAGTTGGCGCGCAGCTCGGCGATTTCTTCGGCGCTTTCTTCGTTGCGTTTGTAGCGTGGCCAATCAAGTATCGGTCCTTGATAACCACTGGGGTAGTGTTCACGAAAGCGCGCGGGCGCATGAAACGGTTCGTGTGGATCGAAGCATTCCAGATGCAACATCCAGTTGTTGGCGTCACGATTGCGATCTAAAAATTCAAAGCCAGCCGCAAACGTTCGTGGACAACAGAAATCGGCTTCATCTTGCATGTGTGCACGATTGACCATCGCTTGAATGCGGCCATCTTCTTGACCGGCGGGATGCTGCATCGGGTGGTACATCGCCAAAAAACGCGCCAGCGGTGGTTCGACCATCGCTTTCCATTTATCCCATTCTTGGCCGCGGATGAATTCCCACGAGGAATAGCGATTGTGATACGTCGCGCCTCCGTCTTCCCAATAGTGATAATGATCAGAGACCAAATGGGTGTATACCCCCGCTTGGCGAAGACACTCGGAAAACGATTGATCAAAGGGTTCGAGTGGTCCCCAGCTGCGATGTAAAAAATTTAATCGACCGGTGTGTAAATCGCGCCGTGCGGGCATGCACGGTAAGCTTCCGGTGTAGTGGGTGTCAAACGTGACGGCGCGTTGTGCAAAGCGCTGAAAGTTGGGCGTGTGAATGGTGTTGCCGCCGTAACAGGTCAGCGCATCACGCACCAGTGAATCAAACAACACAAAAATTGTACGCATGAGTTGCTTAATCGGGACGTATGTTGGCGGACTTAACGACGCCAGCCCAACGGGTGAGGTCTCGTCGTAAATACGCGGCAAATTCACGTGAACTGATCGGGTCAGCCACCGTCATGCCATGTTGTGCCAAGCTGCCACGCACGGCTGGCATCGCCAATGCCTTTTGAATTTCTGCTGATAGTTGTTCAATGATGGTAACTGGTGTGCCGCGCGTAGCGAAATAACCGATCCATTGATCCGCTTCAAAGTCAGGCACACCGGCTTCGCCCATGGTGGGTACATCGGGTGCAAAGGTCGTGCGTTTTGCGCTGGTGACAGCTAAAGCACGTACGCTGCCCGCTTTGATTTGTGGAATCGCTACCGCGGCATTGGCAAAGTGCATGTCCACTCGACCCGCCATTAAATCGGTCATGGCTTGTGGTCCGCCTTTGTAAGGCACATGCACCATATCTAATCGATAGGCTGATTTAAGCATCTCGCCAAAAAGATGCGCAGGTGATCCATTGCCCGCGGATGAAAACGTTAATTTGCCAGGCTTGGCGCGTGCCATCGCAATCAGCTCTTGTGCCGTATTCACACCCAAATTATTTGGCACGACCAGCACCGCAGGCACCCAAGTGGCTAAAGCAATGGGTTCGAGATCACGAAAAACTTCGCCGGCGTTTTTTCCTTGTAGCGCTGCGTTCATGTTGAGTGCGCTGGTCGTGAGTAGCAGCGTATAACCATCGGCGGTCGATTTGGCGACTTGTTCTGCACCAATCGCACCACCGGCCCCGGTTTTGTTTTCTGCTAGAAACGGTTGACCGAGGCTAGATTGCAGTCGTTCACCCACCACACGACCAACGGTGTCCACTAAGCCCCCAGGTGGCCATGGCACGATGACGCGAATAGGCTTGTTTGGATACGTTTGGGCAAACAAAGTGATCGGTATAAGTAAACAGCTCAGCGCAATGCATATCGCGTAAAGCAGGCCGCTGCGATGATGCGTTGGGTGTGTGCAGAATAGAGTGCGCATTTATGTATCCTTATGCAATTGCAACGCGATAGCGCTTAAATTGATTGAAATCGGGTTCAAAACCCAAGCCAGGTACTTCGCCCAGTTGTACGTGACTTTCACTGACGTTGCGCATCGGACCACACAGGTCTTGGCGTAATGGATTGGGGTTGGCATCGACCTCGAGCTGACCATCGCCGCCAACCGCAGCGAGTAAATGGGCGGAAGCCACTAAGCCAATGCCTGCGCCTAGATAGTGAGGGCAGTAGCGAGCACCCGCCTTAATTATTTTTTTTGCTACCGGCAGACATCCAGTCAAACCACCCCATTTAGCCAAATCGGGTTGCACCACACCGAGCGCGTGTGCCTCGAGTGCGTGATCAAAGCCTGAAAAACTAGCGATGTTTTCACCCGCAGCCAATGCACAAGGCGCATGGCGGGCAAGCTGTTGCCATTCGCTCCAAGGTCGATCTGCACGCAATGGTTCTTCGATCCAACGCAATTCAAAGGCAGTCAATGCGTTGCACTGTGTGATCGCGCTCGATAAATCCCAGGCCTGATTGGCGTCGACCATCAATGGGGCAGCACCAATTACTTCGCGCAGTGCGCTTAAGTTACGTACGTCACGATCGGTACCAAATCCAATTTTTAGTTTGAATGCGCGATACCCTTCAGCCCAACGTTGTGCAGCAAGCTGTTCAGGCTGGGTAGGGTTAAGACCGCTGGCATAGACCGGTACGCGGTCGCTGTGACCACCGAGCACGCGCCATAACGGTTGTTGCAAGTGACGCGCATGTAAATCCCACAGCGCCGTATCGATGCCAGCAATACATTGTGCGATCGGGCCGGGTTCGGCGCTTTGAATGGCAAGGACGGCTGAGTGAGCGGTGAGCGTTAAAAACGCCGCTTCGGGTGAAGCAAACGTTGCACCTTCCAGCATGGGTGCAAAGATCGATCGGGCTAAGCGCGCGCGATGCTCGGCACCAACGGTTGGAAAGTTACACCAAATTTCTCCATAACCTTGCATGCCCTGTTGATCGGTCACGCGCACAAACACCGCAGGACGATCGTGCATGATGCCAAACGAAGTTTGTACCGGCGTGTCAATCGGCAAGCGATACACGAACACCTCAACGGTTTTGATCGATAGCGCCATGTGCAGCCTTTACGGGTTGAGATCCATGTCAAAACGAATATAGTCGCCGCGATAAGTGACTTCACCGAGATACAGTACGGATCCATCCGGTGCGTGAAAAATTCGTCGCACTTCAGCCACGGGTGCATTGAGTGGCAGTTGAAGATGTTCTGCAACTTCCACATCCGCCGTACCGATGGTGAGGGTTTGATGTGCTTTGGCAATGCGCACGCGCGGCAGGTCGAGTAATACGGGCACCACGGTTTCGCGACGAAAACGTTTGGCGGCCATTCGAAACACCCGTTCGTCTAAATAAATCGCAATCACGCAATAGGCGACTGCGGCGCGCGTGTGTACGCGGCGTAAATAGCGATAGCCAGGTGCCGCTGGTCCTTCGTGACTTTGCAAGGCGGGCATCGCAGCCGTTTCTTCGAGTAAGGTGAGTTGCGGTGTGTCGTGGCGATATACATTCGCTAAATCACGTAAGGCCGTTTGTAATTTGAGTGTGCCTGTCGCTGGGGTCGGGGCGGTGACAAAAGTGCCGCGTCCGCGCTCAGCGCTCAGTAGGCCTTCGCGCGCGAGTAATTCAACCGCTTGTCGCACGGTGACGCGCGCGACATCAAACTCTTGCATCAACTCTGGCAGCGTCGGTAATTGTTGTCCGGCACGCCAGCGTCCGCGTGCAATGCGTTGACGTAATACGCCAGCAATTTGCGCGTAGCGGGGAACTGGGCTGTTGTGAAACAAAGAGGGCATACCAAAATAGGGGGCTTGTGTTCAAGGTTCTATTTATAGTACTTTTCGCATCTCTTGGGAATCATGTGAATCGAAACGGAGTGATTGCGTGCGTCGACTTGCACTCATCGCAGCGCCTTGGTTGTTATTGCTCACCTTGTGGTACGGCGTTGTGCTGTCGGGGTGGGTCAATCCCTCATTAGTTCCAACACCTGCCCAGGTGTTGGCGCGCTTTGGCGAACTATTGGGTGGTCGTTTACTCGTGGACATTTGGATGTCTACGCAGCGCGTGTTGATCGGCGTGACCTTGGGTATTTTGTTGGCTGTACCCGTGGGGTTTGTGTTGGGTTGGTATCGCGATGTGCGCCGGTTTGTCGATCCGGTCATTAATTTTTTTCGTGCCTTGCCGCCCATTGCGTTGATTCCTTTAGTGATTGTGTACTTTGGAATCGGTGAGCCAGCGAAGGTGATTATTTTGTTTTATGCCGCGTTCTTTTCTGGCGTTATCGTGATGTATGAGGGCATTGCCCAGATCAGCCCAATTTTTATTCGCGTGGCACGCACCTTAGGCGCCAATGAACGCGAATTATTTACCCGCGTGATCGTCCCCTTGGCAGTCCCGCATGTGCTCACCGCGCTGCGCGTGTCTTTAGGGGTGGCATGGGCCACCCTCGTGGCCTCGGAGCTGATCGCTGCACAACAAGGCTTAGGGGCCTTGATTCAAAACGCCGGTTCATTCTTTCAACTCGATGTGATTTACGTTGGCATTATCTGCATCGGCTGCATTGCCTTATGTATGGATTTATCGTTACGCGCTGTCGCGAAACGTATTCTTGTTTGGCAAGACCGGATCAGCACATGAATTCGCTTAATCACGCCACACAGCCAACACCACGCGTTGCGTTTGATCGCGTTTGTGTGGAGTACCCCAGTGCTGCGGGTCCGTTGCGGGTGGTCGATGATTTTTCATTGGAGATTGCAGATCGCGAGTTTGTGTCGATCATTGGTCCGTCTGGATGCGGCAAAACCACGCTGCTGAATTTGTTGGCAGGGTTTGCACAGCCCACGCAAGGTGAAGTGCGATTAGATGGTGTACCCGTGCGCGGTCCTGGTTCTGATCGCGGTGTGATCTTTCAAGAATACGGCGTATTTCCTTGGTTGACGGTCGAAGAAAACATTGCTTTCGGTTTGCGTTTGGATGCACATCGTGTGGATGCCGAAACGCGTGCGCAAGTGTGTCAGCGTTATATGCGTTTAATGGGCTTGGCTGATTTTGCGAAGGCCTATCCAAAAACCTTATCCGGTGGCATGCGTCAACGCTTGGCAATAGCGCGCGCTTATGCGGTAAATCCGCAATTTTTATTGATGGACGAGCCCTTTGGTGCATTGGACGCACAAACGCGAAGCCATATGCAGGATTTGCTCTTAGAGGTATTGGCGGCCGAAGGTAAAACCGTCCTGCTGATTACGCATTCGGTGGAAGAGGCGATTTATCTTTCGTCGCGCATCGTGGTGGTTACGGCACGCCCTTCACGTATTCGTGAAGTGATTCACGTGCCCTTTGCGTATCCACGCGCTGAGGGATTGCATGAACGCCCCGAGTTTGGTGAACTGCGATCGCATATTCGCGATCTTGTGATGCAAGAATATGCCGCTCAGCAGCGACAAGCTGCGCGACATCCTGTTGGAAGAAATCTGGAATAACACCGAGGAGACCCCATGAAAAAAATCGCCACCGCTTCGCGTCGTCGTTTCTTACAAGCCACAGGTGCTGCTGCCACGCTCGCCATGAGTGGTTTTCCTGCCATTGCGCAATCACGCACCAAGGTACGTGTGGGCTACGTCAATACGCTAGCGGTCAACGGTCAAATTTGGACGGGAGTCCATCGTGGTCATTGGGCAAAAGAGGGGCTAGAGCTTGAAACGACGCAATTCAATACGGGCTTAGAGCTATTCAATGCCATGATTGGTGGCAGCCTGGATATGGTGTCCACGGGTGCTGTGCTTTCAAATTTTCCAGCACGTGGTCAGGGTAAAGTGTTTTTGCTCAACAACATTGAGTTCGCCACAGCACAGTTGTGGGTGCGTGAAGATCAAGGCATCAAAACGTGGGCAGACCTGAAGGGACGAAAAATCGCGACCACCACGGGCACCACGGCCCATGTCTTTTTGGATACAGCGCTGCGCGCCAATAAACTCGATCCAGCCAAAGACGTTGAGATCATTAATCAACGTATGCCCGATGCAGTGACGGCATTTATTTCAGGTGCGGTACCCGCCGTCGCGTTGTGGGTGCCATTTAATCTAACGGTCAAACAAAAACTCCCGGCTGCAAAAATGTTGGTCGATGCTTCGGCCTACTTTCCGCAAGCGGCCATTGTGGGTGGTTGGGCCACACGCAACGATTACTTTGAAAAGAATCGCGATGCCTGTGCGCGATTGGTACGTGGTTGGGCGGCCTCAAACGATGATTTGATGACCAATACCGCCGCGATCTTGCCCATCATTCAAAAAAATAATTATCCGCAAGTGCCCTTAGATGAGTTGCAAGAGCAATTCAAGGCATCCAAATACTACAGCTCCGCGGAGTGGCGTAAATTGTTTGCCGATGGCACAGCGACGCGTTGGCAGCAACAAGTCACGGATTTTTTTGTGCGTTTTGGTGGTATCCAAAATCCGGTTCCCGCTACGCAGTACTTTGATACCAAGTTGTATCTTGAGAACGTAAAGGCGTGAACACGCCTGCTTATGATTATGTGATTGTGGGCGCGGGTTCTGCCGGCTGCGTGCTGGCTAACCGCCTCACGCTCGACCCCACGATCCGCGTGTTGTTAATCGAAGCGGGTGGGATGGATCGTCACTTTTGGTTGCGATTACCCGTTGGTTATTTTCGAACGATTTTCGACACACGGTTCTCGCGCTTGTTTGACACGATGGGTTCAGAACAAGTGAACCGGCGCAATGTGATTTGGCCGCGTGGTCGTGTTTTGGGTGGTTCATCGTCGATCAATGGATTGATCTACATTCGTGGTCAGCATCAAGACTATGAGGACTGGGTTCGCGCGGGTGCATCTGGTTGGGGGTATCGGGATGTGCTGCCTTATTTTCGGCGCTCTGAAAATTACGAAGGCGGTGCTTCGGAATATCACGGCGCCACGGGTGAGTTAGGTGTTTCTGATCTAAAAAATGATCACCCGTATTGCGCGGCATGGGTTCAAGCAGCGCAAGAATTTGGATTACCGTTCAATCCCGACTTTAATGCCGCGACCGATTACGGCGTGGGTGCCTATCAGCTCAGTATGCGTAACGGTTGGCGCTCGAGTAGCGCACGTTGTTTTTTGCACCCTGTACTTAAGCGCCCGAATTTGACGTTGCAGTTGCATGCGCAAGTCACGCGCGTGCTTTGGACGGGGCGCCGTGCCACTGGCGTGGAGTGGGTGAGCAACGGGCAGACACAATCCGCGCACGCCGAGCGTGAAGTAATTTTGAGTGGCGGTGCGCTGCAATCGCCGCAATTACTTCAGCTATCTGGCGTGGGTCCGGCCGATTTGTTGCGTCAACATGGCATTGCAGTACAAGCAGATATTCCCGCAGTGGGCGAAAATTTGCAGGATCACTACCAGGCGCGAACGATCGTCCGCTTAAAAGAGAAAATGTCTTTAAACGATGACGTACGTCGCCCACTCAAGTTAGTGCAAATGGGCTTGCAGTGGTTGCTGCAAAACCGTGGGCCGCTGACTGTGGGTGCCGGTCAAGTGGGTGGCTTTGCGCGAACGCCGCACGCTCGAGATGATCGCGCCGATGTGCAGTTTAATGTGATGCCCTTGTCGGTCGATAAGCCAGGTGATCCGCTGCATCGATACTCTGGCTTTACGGCGTCAGCTTGTCAGTGTCGACCGCGCTCGCGTGGTCGCCTTCAAATTCGCTCAGCAGATCCCTTTGAACAAGCGTTGATCGAGCCGCGTTATCTCACCGAAGAACTGGATCAACGCACCCTAGTTTCAGGTATTGAGATGCTGCGCGAAATTTATCGGCAACCCGCGTTTCGTGATCTATGGGATATTGAAGTGTTGCCCGGTAAAGTGGATGTACCAAGTTTTGCGCGTGATAAAGGCGGTACGGTGTTTCATCCGGTGGGTACCTGTCGTATGGGCGATGATGCGCAAGCAGTTGTGGACACGCAGTTGCGTGTCAATGGTGTCGAAGGCTTACGTGTGATCGATGCGTCGGTCATGCCGACGCTCATTTCTGCAAACACCAACGCCACATCCATCATGCTAGGCGAACGGGGTGCAGCGATGGTGTTGCAAGCGCGCTAACTGCGTCGTTGAAAATAACGCGTGGTCATTCGTCTTGCATGGTTAAACCCATGTCAATTTAAAAAACACCGCGCAGTTTGTTCATCCACACCCCGGACTGCCCCAATCATCCCAAGCGGCCTGCGTTCCAACTAACCACGTGCTGCCAAGCGCAGCGGGCAGGGTGATGGCAAACAGTCCAGGCGACGGTTCACCGACAGCGCAACCAGCGGCTTTGGCTAACTGAACCAGTAACCCGGGATCACTGCAGCGCAAGCCGCATCCCGCAAAGCTCGGCGCATCAGGGCTGTGACCCAATAAACTTTGGCATGCACTTTGGCTGCCAACATACAAATGACCGCGGGGCGTATCGAGTCGAATAAACCCTGGCACGCGGCGTGGTAGTAATCCACAAAATTGAGCGTAACGTGCGGCGACTTCGTCAGGTGCATCGGCGACGATAAATGCGGCATGTAATCCCAGCACTCCGTTACGATGCGCCAGTTGTGCAGGCCGCCATAGATGCTCGGGAGTGATTTGCTGAACAAACTGCATGCGACCTTCCGGCATTTTTTCCGGTGGCACGCGCACGACGTGAAAGCGCACGGTTTGCGCTACTGCCTCAATCAAGACCGCACGTTGCAGATGCACCAAAGGCAGCGGGTCGAAGCCATGCGCGTGCAAACGCTGGTGCTCATCTTCGGCATGCGGTGTACCCATCGCAATTAGGTGCATGCCTACATGGCGAGCGATGGCGTGTTGTAATTGTGTGCCGACCGGCGTTGCAGCGGTGGGCGTTAGAAATTCAAGATAACCCGATTCGAGCATCACACAGCGATTGGCCGCACCGGCTGGGATTTGTTGGCCCTCTGGGGTGCGCGTCGATTGGTCTGAGCGTGCCGTGACCACAAATCCCAATGCCGCAAGTGCATCTGCGGCTGGGCCAAGATCAGGCACAAAATGGGCAATGTGGTCTAAGGCAAGCGTGCCGATGGGTGGAATTTGCTGTGCGGCGATTGCATTCATGTCACATCATTCTGGGCGGTTCGCCCTGCGGGTTGCCGAGCGAAGCTCGAATGTACACAATTCAGTGCTGGTCTAGGGTGCGCTGCGCGCATCTGTTTTTATATTTCTGATTTCTTTTGCAGGGCACCCCCGAGATGACGAACAAATCTACCTCACCCGCTTCA
This sequence comes from uncultured bacterium, assembly GCA_963923385.1. GTDB lineage: Bacteria > Pseudomonadota > Gammaproteobacteria > Burkholderiales > SG8-39 > SZAS-79. Next base: position 9,239 of record CAWUMP010000038.1, read on the forward strand.
AATAACGCTGCGCAAGTCAGCGGTGGCGAAGCGGTTGTCGAAGTGCTGAAAGCCCACGGAGTGGAGGTAATTTTTGGCTTGTGTGGCGACACCAGCCTGCCTTTTTATGATGCGTTGGCGCGTCTTCCGCATGGCATGCGTCACGTCTTAACGCGCGATGAACGCAGTGCTGCGTATATGGCCGACGGCTATGCCCGTGTCTCTGGCAAGGTGGGGGTGTGCGAAGGCCCGTCTGGTGGCGGCGCAACCTATATTCTTCCTGGCTTAGTCGAGGCCAATGAATCGTCTGTGCCAGTGCTTGGCATTACGTCAGATATTTCGGTTTCTTCACGCGGCAAATTTACGCTCACTGAATTGGATCAGGGTGCGTTGATGAAACCGCTCACCAAATGGAATGCCGTACTCAACCGCGCTGAAGATATTCCGCGCACGTTTCGCGCCGCGTTTAATGCCATGACGACAGGTCGTCCGGGCGCCGCTCATATTGCATTGCCCTTTGATGTACAAAATGGCGCTGTCGATCGCGCTGATCTGTGGGCTGATCCGAGCTTGGGTGTGTACCCCTCTCGGCGCACTGGACCCGATCCCATGTACGTCGAGATGGCCGTCAAGTTGTTGCGTGCCGCCAAAAAACCAGTGTTCATTTGTGGCGGCGGGGTGGTGATTTCTGGCGGCGAGGCTGAATTAATCGAAGTGGCCGAGCAATTGTCTGCGCCTGCGGCAACCACCATCAGTGGACAAGGCACCATCAGTGATGATCATCCCTTGGCCGTCGGTGTGGTGGGTTCGAACGGTGGCGTACCCGAAACACGCGCGGTCGTGCAGGGCGCAGATTTAGTGGTGTTTGTTGGCTGTCGTGCAGGTTCAGTTACCACCGAGCGCTGGCGTTATCCGACGCCTGGTCAAGTCAAGGTGATTCATATTGATGTCGATCCGCAAGTGGTTGGTGCGATTTATCGCGTTGATGTGCCACTGGTGGGCGATGCCAAACTCACCTTAGCCGCACTGAGTCAAGGTTTGTCCGATGGCCCAGCTGGTGCCAAACGTGCGCTCGACAATGCAGCCGTTGAAAAAGCCAAGCGTGAAAAATTTGCGCGCTTTGATGCGCTGGCGAATGAAAACGCCACACCGATTAAACCTGAGCGTGTGGTCGCAGCGCTGGCAAGAACCTTGGACCCAGATGCGATTGTGGTGGCCGATCCGGGAACACCGTGTCCGTATTTTTCGGCGTATTTTCCGATTCGCGGCACCGGTCGTCGATTTTTTTCGAATCGTGCGCATGGTGCCTTGGGTTATTCGATGTCAGCGGCAGTGGGCGCACATTTTGGTCGGCCTGGTGTGAAGTGTGTGTCGGTGATGGGCGATGGTAGCTTTGGTTTTACCTCTGGTGAGCTTGAAACCATTGTGCGTCATCGCTTACCAATCACCTTTATTGTGATTTCCAATGCAGTGTACGGTTGGATTAAAGCAGGACAAAAATCTGGTTATGACAGTCGATATTTTTCGGTCGACTTTACTCGTACTGATCATGCCGCCGTTGCTTCAGCATATGGCGTAAAAAGCTGGCAAGTGCGTGATCCAAACGCTCTGGATGATGTGCTCAAGCAAGCCTTGGCGTATGCAGGACCTACCTTAGTGGATATTCATTGCCAGCCCTTACACGAAGCGCATGCACCCGTATCGGAGTGGGTGGCTTAAGGCGTGTGCGTACAACACTGCATATTTGAAACACACACCACAGAAAGTTTGACACGTGGCAAATGACACCGATCGTGCCGACGAGTTAGTCATGCGTGGCCATCATGATATGGGCGGTTTGCCGGCTGGACGCGTGCATCCGACCGAACACGACTACGCGCCGTGGGAGCGTCGCGTCGATGCCATGATGATGTTACTTACTGGTGTGTTGGGTGGTGAGCAACGTATGACGGTCGATGAATTGCGTCGCAATATTGAGAGCATTGGTCCACAAGCGTACGATCGCATGAGTTACTACGAACGTTGGGTGACGTCGTTGACGCAAACAATGTTGCAGCATGGTTATTTCAATACCGAAGAACTCGCGCGCAAGATGGCGGAAGTGAAGTCGCGTGCACAAACGCCGGCGTCCACCAAATGATTGCGGTCACGACTGCAACGCCACGCTTTCAACCCGGTACACCTGTACGTGTGCTAGAAGCAGCACCGTTAGGTCATGTGCGTACGCCGTGGTATTGCCGCGGTCATCGTGGCGTGATCGAACGCGTGTGTGGGGTCTTTCGAAATCCAGAGGCGTTGGCCTACGCACGTTATGACGAACCGCGCGTGCCCTTATATCGCGTGCGTTTTTTACAACGCGAACTGTGGCCAGATTACGCAGGCAACCCAGCAGATGAAATTGAGATTGAAATTTTTGAGCACTGGCTTGATGCGGAAATGTGCTGATGGATAACGATGACGATTTAGGCGTTTACCAACCACTGACTTATTTTCAGTTGATGGAAGTGAGTTTGCGTGAACTGCTCGTCGAAAAAGGCATCGTTCATCTTGCCGAAATCAAGCATGCGATGGAGGAGATGTCGGCCCGCACACCAGAGCGTGGTGCCCAGATGGTGGCGCGGGCTTGGCTGGATCCGCAATATAAACAACGCTTACTGGAGGATGGCAGTGCTGCCGCCGAAGCGCTGGGGTTCGCGGTGCCTGGACTAAAACTCATCGTGGTTGAAAATACCGAGCAAATTCATAACGTGATTGTTTGCACGCTGTGCTCTTGTTACCCGCGCATTTTGCTGGGCTTACCACCAGAGTGGTACAAGTCGCGTGATTACCGCAGTCGCGTGGTACGTGAGCCGCGTGCCGTGTTGGCGGAATTTGGTACGGTCTTACCCAACGAGGTTCAGATTCGTGTGCACGATTCGACAGCAGACATGCGTTACATGGTGCTACCACTGCGTCCTGCTAATACGGCGGACTTAAATGAAGCGCAACTGGCTGCGTTGGTAACACGCGATAGCTTGATCGGCGTGAAGCGCGCGTTAAACCACGCCGCACAGTAATTTCTCCGAAGACGAAGGCATTTTTTGAAGGAACCGGTATGACTGGTCTATTCACCCCGATCCAGCTAGGCGGGATGACGTTATCGAATCGCGTGGTCATTGCGCCCATGTGCCAATACTCTGCCGATGATGGTTGTATGAATGATTGGCATCTTGCGCATCTTTCAAGCATGGCGATTTCTGGTGCGGCACTCACCGTAATGGAAGCCACTGCAGTACGTCGTGAGGGTCGCATCACGCATGGCTGCGTGGGTTTGTATAGCGATGCAAACGAAGCGGCCATGCGACGCGTTGTCGATGCCTGTCGACGTTTGACAGGCAATGCCATTGGCGTGCAATTGAGTCATGCAGGACGTAAAGCCTCAACACAACGTCCTTGGGAAGGGCGTGGTGCCTTGGGGCCACAAGAAGATCCATGGCAAACATTGGCCCCCTCGGCGATTGCTTACGACCCGGATCCGGCGTGGCATACGCCGCGCGCGCTCAGTGTCACGGAAATTCGCGCCATTGTGGATGCCTTTGCAGCGTCCGCCGAACGTGCACGTCGCATTGGGTTGGATTGCATTGAGTTACATGCGTCACACGGTTATTTGATGCATCAGTTTTTTTCTCCGTTATCCAATCAACGCACCGATGACTATGGTGGCTCGTTAGAAAATCGTTTGCGTGCTCCGCTTGAGACGGCTCGTGCACTGCGTGAGGCATGGCCTCGAGAGCGTATTTTGGGTGCGCGTATTTCAGCGGATGATTGGGTGGAGGGTGGTGCCAGTTTGGATGACACGATTGCATATGCGCGGGGATTACAGTCGATTGGTTTTGATTACGTGTGCGTGTCCAGCGGCGGATTAATTTTGAAGGCGCGTTACGATGTCAAAGCCAATTATCAAGTGCCGTTTGCGCAAGCTGTGAAACACGCTGTGCCGGGTATTGCCGTGCGTGCTGTCGGCATGATTGCCGACGCGCAACAGGCCGAGGATATTCTTGTCAACAACCAAGCCGATCAAGTGGCGATGGCGCGTGCGTTTTTAGATAATCCGCGTTGGGTGTGGCATGCCGCAGAAAAATTCGGTGTTTCTGTGACGGTGCCGCCGCAATACGAACGCGCTGCATGGAAAGCGTGGCCCGGTGCAGCCTTGGCGCGACCATCTTCGTAATAGCGATTGACACGTTCGCGCACCAACCCACTCTGTTTTATCGCGTGTCGCTGGGCTTGGTTGCGTCTTCTTCCGTAAATAGTGCGGCGGCGGCGGCCGCATCAAATCGGTATTCGTGATGACACAAATCATCGCGTACGAGCACTTCGCCTTTTTCGGCGAGGATGGATTCCACTTCTGCGCGGCCGAGGCTGCGTAACATACGGCGCACTTTTTCGATGTCGTACGGGCAGTGAT
>CAWUMP010000039.1:0-13573 GCA_963923385.1 uncultured bacterium
ACACAAGGAGTATCGTCGGCAGCGTCAGATGTGTATAAGAGACAGGCCATATACTCCATCTCTCCATGCCAACCGCGCGCCAACCAATCTTGCAACGGCTGTTCAACGTGACGCAAATCTGTATCGGTGATCCCCACCCCTGCAAAACCCAGTTCAGCCGCCCACGTCCGAATGTCTTGCGTCAACGCACGCAATTGCGCGGCGCTTTGCTCGATGGGCGGTGCGCCCGAAGAATCAGAATGCTTCATACCGCGATGGTAGCGCGCGCACGATGCTAAGCGCACTACCACTGGCCACCGAATCGGCAACACTTGCATTGGGGGCGGCGCTTGGGCGGCATGGATTGAGCCTCGAGGCCGCCAGCGCCGATCTCTGTGGACGCGTGTTGTGGTTATCCGGTGATTTGGGTGCGGGTAAAACCACCCTCGTGCGCGGTCTTCTACGCAGTCTCGGATTTGTGGGGCGCGTCAAGAGCCCAAGTTACGCCTTACTTGAGCCCTATAATTTTTCTCAGCTAAACTTGTATCACTTTGATTTTTATAGATTCAAGGATCCCGAGGAATGGGTGAGCGCCGGATTTCGCGAACACTTTAATCCTGCATCGTTATGTATTGTCGAATGGCCAGAAAAAGCTGCCGGTTTATTAACGCTGCCCGATTTGCATCTGCACTTAGAGATGCAAGACGATCGGCGCAGCGCGCGTTTTATCGCACACACCGCCACCGGTCGTGCGTGGCGCGATGCTTCGCTCGCTGCTTTATTGTCTTTGCCCTCTGGCTAAACACACCGGCATTTGCCGCAGAGCAAATTTCGGCCACGCGTATTTGGCCCTCGCGCGAATACACACGCATTACTTTTGAATCACGTGAAGAAATTCGCTACAGCCATTTTGCGGTGAAAGATCCTCATCGCCTGGTGCTCGATCTCGAGGTAAATGATCCGGGTGGCGCGTTAAATGACTTAGCCAACAAAGTACTCGCCGCTGATCCTTACATTGAAAAGCTGCGCGTCGGGACCCAGCGTCCAGGCATCGTGCGTGTTGTGCTCGATTTAAAAACCGAAGTGCGCGCACAAACCTTTGTTTTACGTCCAATTGGGAACTATGGGCATCGAATGGTGGTTGATTTATATCCAGCCATCGAGATTGATCCGTTGGCCGCACTCATCGAAGCCGAATCGCGTCGTCCACGACCCGCACCGACCCAACCCAATCCAACAGATAAATCCAGCGCCCCCGCAACACCGAGCACGCTTCGCTTAGCTACCGTCGTGATTGATGCAGGCCATGGCGGCGAAGACCCAGGCGCACGCGGTCGTGGCGGTAGTTTAGAAAAAGACATCACGCTGGATATCGCGCGACGTTTAAAAAATTTGCTCGATCAAACGCCCGGCTTTCGGGCGGTACTCACGCGCGATGCGGATTACTACTTGCCACTTGCGCTGCGCGTGGATAAAGCGCGTCGCGTTAAAGCTGATTTATTTGTCTCGATTCACGCCGATGCATTCATTACACCGCACGCTCGGGGCTCAAGCGTATTTGCACTGTCTGAGCGACGCGCCACATCCGAAGCGGCGCGTTGGCTTGCGCGCAAAGAAAATCAAGCGGATCTGATTGGCGGCGTGAACCTAAACGTGAAGGATCCACACTTAGCGCAAACGCTACTCGATTTATCGCAAACCGCCACCATCAAAGACAGCCTGCGATTAGGCACACATGTCTTAAATGAACTCGGCTCGATCAATGCGTTGCATAAACCCCGCGTTGAACAAGCCAGTTTTGCGGTGCTCAAGTCACCCGACATGCCATCCATTTTGGTCGAGACCGCCTTCATCAGTAATCCGGATGAAGAACGTCGACTCACCGATGAAGCCTATCAAGCACGACTAGCCAATGCCATGCTTAATGGCATCAAGCGTTATTTCCAAAAACCCCCGCCTCGACCGCACGGCCCGAGTGCAACGACCGAACCACCGCGCGAGCGTCTTGCGCAGCAACGCTAATCAAACGTACTCAGCCACCTCGACTAAATTTCCGTCTGGGTCGCGTAAATAAATCGAGCGAATCGGCCCAAGCGCACCGCGTCGCGAAACCGGTCCTGTATCGATCGCCACACCAATTGCTTGTAAATGCGCAATCACCGTATCGAGTGGCACCGAAGCGATCAAACAAAAATCACCCGAGCCAATCGTTGGCACACCCGCTTTGGTGGGTGTATCGGTGGCGCGATCTTGCAAATTAATTTTATGGCGACCAAAGCGCAACGCACGTCGCGGCTGGCCCTCGGGTCCAAGAAAAAATTCGCGCTCTAAACCCAACGCGCGTTCATAAAACTGCGTGGTGCGCTCGATATCAGTCACCGTTAAGACAAGATGATCAACGCGTTCGACAAACGCGGTTGGGGCTAGGTTCGATGCCATGATGATTTACGCGCCGCGACGGCGCGCCCTCCAAGTCGACACAACAATCGGTAAGAGCGAGACGCCAATGATGCCAAAAATTACCACGCTCAAATGGCGTTTGACCGCCGGTAAATTTCCAAAAAAATAACCTGCGTACAACAGTAACGCCACCCAAATCAACGCGCCCACCACGTTAAAGACAAGAAAACGCCGATACGGCATCGCACCGATCCCAGCCACAAACGGCGCGAAGGTCCGCACCAAGGGAACAAAGCGCGCGATGATGATGGTTTTTCCGCCATGGCGTAAATAAAACGCGTGGGTATGATCAAGCGCACGACGATTAAACCAGCGCGATTGTTCCCACTGAAAAACCCGTGGTCCCAGGGTCCGTCCGACTGCGTAGTTCAACGCATCGCCAAGAATGGCTGCGACCACTAAGGCCAACATCAGCGCGTGAATATCCATGCCAGCACTGGCCCATAACGCCCCGGCGATAAATAACAGCGAGTCGCCAGGTAAAAAAGGCGTGATCACCAAGCCGGTCTCGCAAAATACGATGGCAAATAAAATCACGTACATCCAGGCGCCATATTGCTGAAGCAACTGTGCCAGATGCGCATCAATGTGGACCAGAAAATCCCAACACCAAAGGACGATATCCATCTGTCAATTCTACCGGTGATCGGTCTGCCACACGCCGGTATACTGCACATCCCATGGCTCGTATCCAAGCGCTTCCTGATCTTTTAATTAGCCAGATCGCCGCTGGCGAGGTGGTAGAACGCCCAGCCTCGGTGCTCAAAGAGTTACTTGAAAATGCATTGGATGCTGGCGCAACAGACATTCAGGTCATTCTTGAACAAGGCGGCGTCGCGCGCTTGCAAGTCGAAGATAACGGCTGCGGCATCGCCGGCGATGAGTTGTGCTTAGCGCTCGCGCGACACGCAACGAGCAAAATTCGCTCACTCGATGATCTTGAGGCGGTGGCCTCACTGGGGTTTCGAGGTGAGGCTTTAGCTTCGATTGCGGCGGTCTCGCGCGTGCATATTCTTTCTCGACCGCATGGCGATTCACACGCACACAGTGTGCGCAGTGAAGGTCCGGTGCAATCCGCGGTTGAACCTGCTGCGCGTCAACCTGGCACCACGATCTGTATGACCGATCTGTACTTCAACACGCCAGCGCGTCGAAAATTTTTGCGTACCGAGGCCACTGAGTTCGGCCACTGTGATGATGTCTTCCGACGTATCGCACTGGCACGTCCAGATGTGAGCTTCTTACTCAAACACAACGGTCGTGTGAGTGCACATTTTCGTGCCCACACCGGGCCTGAAGGCATGGCCGAACGTATCGTTGCTGTGCTCGGGGATGAATTTTCGAGTGCCAGTATGGCAGTCGACGCACAAGCAGATCACTTGCGCTTAGGTGGTTTAGCTGGTGCACCACAAGCTGCGCGTCACCGCGCCGATGCCCAGTATTTTTTTGTGAATGGACGCTACGTACGCGACCGTGTCTTAACCCATGCGGTTCGTGAAGCCTATGCCGATGTCTTGCACGGTGCTCGACAACCCGCGTACGCATTATTTTTGTCGCTCGATCCACGTGGGGTTGATGTGAATGTGCATCCGGCCAAGACCGAAGTACGTTTTCGTGATTCACGTGCCATTCATCAGTTTGTTTTTCATGCCGTGCGGCGCGCGTTGAGCGCTAGCGCCAGTGAATCGCCCGTTGCCTACGCAACACCCGATGCCCAAGCACAAGCGCTCTCGCTGCAACCTGCTTGGCGGCCACAACAAGGGCAGTTAGGTGTCGCGCAACCGGTGGCTAACTATCAAGCATTATTTGGTGCCACAACGGCCCCCTCTACATCGCAGCACACGTCATCCTCATCTGGGCTTACGCTGCATCAGCTTACACAGCGCGATACCGCCATGACACCGGTGTCATCCCACACCATGACGCCAGCGTCATCGCAAACCACGCCGCTCGCGTCGTCGCACGCCACGCGTCATCACACCGAACAACGCGCCACTGAACAAGCACCCGTTTTAGGCTTTGCGCTCGCGCAACTGCATGGTGTGTATGTGTTGGCACAAAATGCTGCGGGCTTAGTGCTGGTGGATATGCACGCTGCACACGAACGCATCGTGTATGAACACATGCGTTCCGCCTTAGATCAAGGGGCGTTAGCGTGCCAACAATTACTCGTCCCAGCGTTACTGCAAGCGGATGCGCTGGATATGGCTACCGCCGAAGCGCATCAAGCCACGCTCGAACAACTCGGCTTTGACATGGCCCCCACTTCACCAGTCACTCTCGCGATCCGTCGCGTGCCCGCGGCATTGGCCGATGGAGATATCACTGCACTCGCGCGGCGCGTTCTTGCCGATTTACGCGAGTACGGTGCGAGTCGCGCCTTAATCGAACAACGCGACGCCCTGCTCTCTGGAATGGCCTGTCATGCAGCCGTACGCGCCAACCGAACGCTCAGCGTGCCAGAAATGAATGCCTTGTTACGCGAGATGGAAGCCACTGAACGCGCTGGCAGTTGCAATCACGGTCGACCAACTTGGTATCAACTTTCAATGACTGATCTTGATCGCTTGTTTTTACGTGGTCGCTAAAACAAGCACCACGCTAAACCCAGTGCGTTTTGCGTAAAACCTAGAACACATCGCGTGGAAACGAGAACACTTTGTTTGTTGGGGCCCACTGCCGTAGGCAAATCTGCGCTCGCATTGATGCTCGCTAAAAAGTTCGAAGCACAAGGTGGCGTAGAAATTGTCAGCATCGATTCTGCGCAAGTGTATGAAGGTATGGATATCGGCACAGCAAAACCCACGGCACTTGAGCGCGCGCAAGTGCCGCATCACTTGATTGATTTCATCTCGCCAGAGGCAAGTTACTCTGCTGGACAATTTCGTCGCGATGCGCTCGATGTCATCGCCCAGATTCATGCGCGTGGCCGTGTCGCCTTACTGGTGGGTGGCACCATGTTGTATTACCGCGCGCTACTGGAAGGCTTGGATGATCTACCTCAAGCAGATGCCGCGTTGCGTACTCGCATTGATACACAAGCGCAGTTGGCGGGTTGGCCAGCGATGCATGCCGAATTAGCACGCATCGATCCATCGAGCGCACAACGACTCTCGCCACAAGATGGTCAACGCATCCAACGTGCGCTTGAGGTGTATTACGCGAGTGGTCGCCCCCTGTCTGCTTGGCAACAACGCGCCGGATCACCGCCGCCGTTTGACATGACCACGGTCGCGCTACTGCCCACAGAACGCAGCGCATTACATGCACGCATCGCTGCACGTTTTAGCGCGATGCTCGACAGCGGTTTGGTCAATGAGCTGCGCGCGCTTCGCACGCGTTACAAACTCCATCCCAGCCTACCGAGCATGCGTGCAGTTGGGTATCGACAAGCATGGCAATTTCTCGACCAAGAAATCGATGCAATACAGTTACGCGAGCAAGCAGTGGCCGCAACACGGCAGTTAGCAAAACGTCAACTGACTTGGCTACGAAGCTTTTCTAACGTGCATCAGGTGCACATTGATTTAACCAACAGCAACGCACTGCAAGCACTCAGCGCGCAGATACTTAATCTGTGCGCGTGGTGACTTCGAGTAAGTGATAACCAAACTGAGTTTTCACAGGCCCCTGAACCGTACCCACCGGCGCTGAGAACACCACGGCATCAAATTCAGGAACCATCATGCCGGGTCCAAATTCACCTAAGTCGCCACCGTCGCGTCCAGAAGGGCAAGAAGAGTGCGCCTGCGCCAAGGCAGCGAAATCTGCGCCACCCTCAATCTGCGTTTTTAAATCGATACATTGCGCTTCGGTTTCAACCAAAATATGACGAGCAGTTGCACTAGACATGATCAGACTCCATTCAATAAAAAATTACTCGGGCTGCACACCCGAATCGCGCAAGATACGCGCATACACTTCCATCTGCTCTTTGGTATAGGTCGCCAATTCTTCTGGCGTTGAGCCTTGTCCGAAGAATTGCTGACGATCGAGTTGCTCTTTGACGTCAGCACGATTCAGCGCCGTATTCACTTCACGATTCATGCGTTCGACGATATCGCGCGGTAGTTTGGCTGGGCCATATAGCGCCGCCCAAGACACAATTGAAAAGCGTGGCATACCCGCTTCGGCAAATGTCGGCACCTCAGGGGCAATGGCCGAGCGACGTGGAAGTGAGGTTGCAATCATGCGCAATTTACCGTCTCGTGCATGCGCACCAGCCGTTGTTGGCGTAGCAAACATCACCTGCACACGATTCGAAACCAAATCGGTGATTCCCGCAGGCTCGCCTTTGTAGGGCACATGCAACATGTTGAGTTTTCCACCCAAAGCCAACAACTGCGCAGTCGACACAATCCCTGTGGTGTTACCCGTGGCGTAGGCCAGCTTGCCTGGATTGGCGCGCGTGTAATCGATGAGCTCTTGTAGCGTCCGCGCAGGCACTTGCGAATTCACATACAAGAAGAACGTGTAACGGCCCACGGCACTGATCGGTGTGAAGTCATGCGTCGGATCGTATGGGGGTTGTTTACGCAGCGCAGGCACGGCCGCCATCGGGCTGTTGGTTGCAAGCAATAACGTGTAGCCATCTGCAGGTGCTTTGGCCACTTCTGCCGCAGCGATTGCACCGTCAGCACCGGCTTTGCTTTCGACGATGACGGGTTGGCCCAACGCGGTGGACAACGAATTCGCTAAAATTCGACCGACTGTGTCTGTGGCTGACCCCGCAGGAAAGGGCACCACAATCCGCACTGGTTTGTTGGGGTATTGCGCGAAGGCCGCACCGAGCAGTGTCATCAAACCAATGCCGACCATCCAATTTAATACGCGCTGTTTCATTGCATCCTCCTCACTTGGATTCATGACACCGAGATCTTGGTTGCTTGCGATCGTTGTCTCGGATGATGAACAATTATTATAACGGTTCACCCTGTTGCAGTTGTGTCACGCAGCGAACGAACTGTCACGCTGCACGACGCTCAATTCCCTATCATCTGTCCGGGTAACAAGGTGAGCCGCGCGCTACCACCGGCTTCGATGAGCCGATGCGCTTGCGCGGCTTGTGCAAGCGGTAAACATTGACCTTCGGTCAGCACGAGTTGCTGCTGTTGCAGTGCATTTGCAAGCGCAAGATCAATGGCCTGCTGTTCTTGCGGGCGTGCACTAAAAATCGCGATAAACAACACCTGTGCATTGCGTACGCGCGTTTCGGAAAGGTTGAGTTGAATTGAACCGCGCCGGTCCAACATCACAATCCGACCGTGCAAGGCAAGCAACGAAAAATCGGTGTCCAAATGATCGGCGTGGGTTTCAATAATCACATCTGCACCACGCCCCGACGTTGCAGCAAGCAGTTGCGCGAGATCATCGTGGGCACAAGCCACGCGCGCACCCTGTGCGCGTACCGCTGCGCGCCCAGCATCTGTGCTCGCTGAACCAATCACATCGATGCCATGCAATCGACACCATTGCAACACCGCTTGCCCAACGGCGCCGCGGGCACCGCGCACCAACACGGTTTCTCCGGCTTGCACGCGCGCTAGATGAAACAGCGCGTGATACGCGGTCGCCAATGGCACATAGATTCCCGCGCCTTGCTTGGCGGTGTAATGACTTGGTAGTACACGCACCTGAGAGATTAAACAGCGTGCGTATTCAGCATAGGTTCCAGTCACCGATCCAGATAGATACACGCGATCACCGACACGATATTCGTTGACGCCTTCACCCAACGCAACGATCTCACCAGCACCATCTATCCCGGGTGTATAGGGTGGGGTGCGACGCGCATAACTGCCATTGCGTATCCATGCATCCACAGGATTCACGCCAGCGGCATGCACGCGCACCAGCACTTCACCTGGTTGCGCCACCGGTCGCGGCACTTGTATGCATTGCAATACCTCGGGGCCACCATAAGCGGATACCACAATCGCTTGCATCATTGTTTGATCTTTATTCATCATGCTGTCTCAATGCCCCGCCGCTTGTCCCTCGCGTCGCGGATCAGCGCCTCCGCGCCACCCGTTTGCAATACGTTCAATGGCATGCACACCACTGGTCATCGGACGAAACGAAAGCACATGACCACGCGCACTCAATGCATCACCCAGGTCTTCCCACGCCGACCCACGTTCAATGAACGTCGGGCCATTGGTGCTACCCACATTCGGCAAATCAATGGCGGCTTGCACATCGAGTTTCCAATCAAGTAACCCGACCAAGGTTTTAGCAACGTAATTAATAATCGCGGGGCCGCCTGGTGAACCAAGCACGTGCGTGAGTTGACCCTGCGCATCAAACACCAGCGTGGGCGCCATTGAACTGCGCGGGCGTTTACCGCCCTCAACTCGATTAGCCACCCATCCTTCATGCGTACGCGGCACAAAAGAAAAATCGGTGAGTTGATTGTTCAATAAAAACCCACGCACAAAAATTCGGCTTCCGAACTGGCTCTCGATACTACTGGTGAGTGAAACTGCATTGCCTTGCGTATCGACCACCGACACCTGCGTGGTCCCCGCAGCTTCACGGTCTTCGCCGGCAGAAAATGCATGCGCGCCTTGCGGCAGACCAGGTCGTGCATACCCCATGCTACGCGCACCAATCTGTTGTGCGCGTTGCTGTAGGTAAGCAGGTTCGAGCAAACCATCGGTTGGCTGCGATACAAAGTTTGGATCTGCAATCCAACGCGCTCGATCTGCATACGCCAGTCGCCCGGCCTCGGAAAATACATGGATCGCAGCCTCTGACGCTGGTGCGTAAGACGCAAAGGGAGTGCGCTCTAAAAAACCCAGCAGTTGTAAGACGGCAACGCCACCCGCACTGGGCGGTGCCATGCTGCAAATACGCCACTGCCGATACGGCCCACATACCGGTGCACGACGCACGGCGCGATACGACTGCAGATCAGATAAGCGCATGTCACCAGGGCGTGGATGTTGCTGCACTGCTTGCACCATGTCGTTGGCAATCGGTCCGGTATAAAACGCTTGCGCACCGTGTTGCGCAATCGCACGTAAGGTATTGGCATACGCTCGATTCACCAACACCGCGCCCACGGCACGTGGCGCTCCTTGCGCGTCATAGAACAGCGCACGCGCTGCTGCATCGTCACGCAACCATCGTTCACGCGAAAGTAATGTATGCAAGCGATGCGTAACTTGGAATCCATGCTCGGCCAAGGCAATGGCCGGTGCAAACAATTGCGCCCAAGGCAAGCGGCCTTGTTCGGCATGCGCCATTTCTAACGCACGCACTAAGCCAGGCACTCCCACCGATAAGCCACTGACCACCGCTTGTGTGTATGGCATCGGCTGCTCGTTGGTATCGAGAAACCGCTGCGGCTGCGCGCTGGCTGGTGCGGTTTCGCGTCCATCGATACTTTGTATCGTGTTGCGTTGCGCGTCGTAGTATAAAAAAAATCCACCGCCGCCCAAACCTGACGACTGCGGCTCAACCAAACCAAGCACCCATTGCGCAGCAATCGCAGCATCGGTTGCACTCCCGCCGGCTGCGAGCATCTCTACTCCGGCTTGCACCGCCAATGGATGAGCAGCTACCACCATATCGCGACGTGTTTCAACCGCCGTACGCGCTCGCCAACCACTCTCGCCCTCCGGGGCTGGCTGTGCGTGTGCATTGAACACAACACCGAGACCAACTAAAAAAATCAGAATCAACGGCATGACCCTAAGGCGCCTTTTCACTGAACGTCATGCATCACGCACGCGTGTGATGCATTTAGTAAATGATGAGCAGAAAAATGTTCGCGTTGCGTGCAACACTTGGTGCAAAAACAAAGGGCGGCCTTGCGAGCCGCCCTTCTGATACATCTTGCGTTGTTGCGTTGATTAAAGCAAAGGCACCAACAGCAAGGCCACGATATTGATGATTTTGATCAGCGGATTGACCGCTGGGCCCGCCGTATCCTTGTAAGGATCGCCCACGGTATCGCCGGTCACAGCAGCCTTATGGGCTTCAGAACCTTTACCACCAAAGTTGCCTTCTTCAATGTACTTCTTGGCATTGTCCCAAGCGCCACCACCAGTACACATGGAGATGGCGACAAACAAGCCGGTCACAATGGTACCCATCAACATGCCGCCAATCGCCATGCGCGCAGCTTCTGCACCCATGAGGAAACGTATCACGAGCGCCAACACAATCGGTGTGAGCACAGGCAGGATCGAAGGGATCACCATTTCTTTGATGGCGGCACGAGTCAACATATCGACCGCGGTACCGTACTCAGGTTTGGCCGTGCCTTGCATGATGCCTGGGATCTCTTTGAACTGACGGCGCACTTCAACCACCACTGCACCCGCAGCACGACCCACTGCTTCCATGGCCATTGCGCCAAACAAGTAAGGGATCAAACCGCCCACAAACAAACCAATAATCACCGCAGGCTCAGACAAACTAAAGGCCACGGTTTTGTTGGCATGATCCAAAGCGTGCGTGAAGTCGGCAAACAACACCAACGCCGCCAGTCCAGCAGAACCAATGGCATACCCTTTAGTCACCGCTTTGGTGGTGTTACCCACCGCATCCAGCGGATCAGTAATGTCACGCACCGCGGCAGGCAATTCAGCCATCTCTGCAATACCACCGGCGTTATCCGTGATCGGACCGTAGGCATCGAGGGCAACGATAATGCCGGCCATCGACAACATCGAAGTCGCTGCAATGGCGATGCCATACAAACCAGCCAAGGTGTAGGAGGCCCAAATGGCCAAGCACACAAACAACACTGGCCAAGCAGTTGAACGCATCGACACTGCTAAACCAGCAATGATGTTGGTGCCGTGACCAGTGGTTGAGGCTTGCGCAACGTAACGCACTGGCGCGTATTCGGTGCCCGTGTAGTACTCAGTGATCCACACCAAGGCACCGGTTAACACTAAGCCAATCACTGAGGCGAGATACAGTTTCATCACGCCACCAGTTGCAGCGATCTCGGTTCCACCAAACACCCAAGCGGTGAGCGGGTAGAAGGCAATCAAAGCCAACACACCAGCCACAATCAGACCGCGATACAGCGCGTTCATGATTTTCTCGCCTTCTTTGTGGGTCACCATCGAGCATCCGATGATCGAAGCCACGATCGAGAAACCACCCAACACCATCGGATACAACACGGCATTGACTTCAGCGCCCTTGATCACCAGCGCACCTAACAACATGGTGGCAATCAACGTCACCGCATAGGTCTCGAACAAATCCGCGGCCATGCCAGCGCAATCACCAACGTTATCGCCCACGTTGTCTGCAATCACCGCGGGATTACGTGGATCATCTTCAGGAATACCCGCTTCGACTTTACCTACCAAGTCGGCACCCACATCGGCGCCCTTGGTGAAAATACCGCCACCGAGTCGCGCGAAAATTGAAATCAATGAAGAGCCAAAAGCCAAACCAATGAGTGGCTTGAGCACTTCATGCAAGTCAACACTTTTGCCCGCACCATGGGGCGCAGCGCCAATCAAAATCGCGTAAAAACCAGCAACACCCAGCAAACCTAACCCCACCACCAACATGCCGGTGATCGCGCCGCCACGAAACGCAACATTCAACGCGGCATTAATGCCTTCGGTTGCGGCCTGCGCGGTGCGTACATTGGCACGGACCGAAACGTTCATGCCGACATAACCTGCGAGCCCTGAAAGAACCGCGCCCACCAAAAAGCCCATCGCAGTGGCCCATCCCAATCCTGGCACCAAGCCAATCAGGACAAATAACACCGCACCGGCAATGCCGATGGTGGTGTATTGCCGATTCAGGTAAGCCTGCGCGCCCTGCTGAATTGCCGCCGCAATTTCTTGCATGCGTGCATTGCCTGCAGGTAGCGACACAATCCACTTGGCCGAGACCGCGCCATAGATGATCGCGATAAGCGCACAGACCAGCGCAAAGATGACTAATTCGGACATGGTGATTCTCCCTAGGTGTGATGCAGTACGACTGATCGCGTGTCAGACAAATCCGTGGACCACGCGTATCGGGTAAAGACGTTCAGCAAAGGATCTTTTGCAAAGCTCTCTATTTTATACAATTCTGGCGATCTAGCCAGCGCCAGAGCACGTCTCAAGCCAGGGCATCAAACGCCCGACGCGTGATTTCTTGCACTGCACCTAAACCAGAAATCTTGCGATAGCGTGGCGCATTCGCCTGACCTGCGCTGGCTTGTGCAGAGTAATAGCCCACCAAAGCGCGGGTTTGCGCGTGATAGACCTCGAGCCGTTTCATGATGGTCGCTTCGCGGTCATCGTCACGCTGAATCAGCGGTTCTCCGCTGACATCGTCAACGCCAGCCACTTTGGGCGGATTAAATTGGAGGTGGTACGTGCGACCCGAAGCCAAATGCACACGACGACCGCTCAGGCGCGTGATGATGTCGGCATCGGGCACATCAATTTCTAGCACGTAGTCGATTCGCACGCCCGCCGCTTGCATGGCATCGGCCTGAGGAATGGTGCGCGGAAAACCATCAAACAAATAACCGGAAGCGCAATCCGGTTCACGCAAACGCTCGCGCACCAAACCAATGATGATGTCATCTGACACCAACGCGCCCGAATCCATCACTTGCTTAGCGGCCAAGCCCAACGGCGTACCCGCCTTCACAGCAGCGCGCAACATGTCGCCTGTCGAAATCTGCGGAATCGAAAATTTTTCTTTAATGAAGTTCGCCTGCGTACCCTTACCCGCACCTGGGGGGCCTAGCAAAATCAGTCTCACTTTACGCCTCCTGCCTTTGAATTAATTTTTATCGACGCAGCGTGCGCGATTTTTGTTGTTAGCGCTCATTGCCAGCTTACCGCAAGTGCGCGCAAACGCTGCAAATCCTCGGGGGTATCGACCCCCGGCGGCGCCGCTGTTTCACTGATTGCGACAGCAATGTGCTCGCCATGCCAGAGCACGCGCAATTGTTCTAATGCTTCGATCGACTCAAGCGGCGAAGGCGTGAGCTGCGCATAACGCGCCAAAAAGCCCGCACGATAGGCATACAAGCCAATGTGCCGATAACAAGGCGCATGCGGCAACGCAGCGCCAGGCCCCTGTGCCCAAGCATCGCGCGACCAAGGAATCGGTGCGCGACTGAAGTACAACGCATGTCCGCGTGCATCTA
>CAWUMP010000040.1:0-13311 GCA_963923385.1 uncultured bacterium
ACCCGCGCACTGTACGCACGATGAGCGAACACATCGATGTGGATGTCTCTGGGTTGTTGCGTAGAGAAATGACGCCCGATCAAGCCGGTGATGCATTAATTGAATGCATGTTCCGCACGGCAAACGGACGCTTAACCGCCGCCGAAGCGTTGGGTCAGCGCCAGTTTGTATTAACGCGTTTATACGAAAGCGCCTAAGCAGCAAAGCGGGCGCGTGATCTGCGCGCCTGCTTTTTTTAGGAAAGGCTCAACATGGCGGCAGCCTTGCGTGGCGCAGATGTATTGGCGCAATCCATTGCGCGGATGGGTGCGCGCCATGTATTTACGCTCTCGGGTAATCAGATCATGCCGGTGTTTGATGCATCGATTGATGCGGGCCTGACGCTGCATCATTTTCGTCATGAGGCCGCTGCGGTGCATGCCGCCGATGCGTGGGCGCGCTTAACCGGTGAAGTGGGTGTTGCGTTACTGACCGGTGGGCCGGGTCATGCCAACGGGATCTCGGCGCTGTATACCGCGTTGATGTCTGAATCGCCACTGGTGATGCTCTCGGGTCATGCGCCTTTCAATGAACTGCACAAAGGTGCGTTTCAAGAAATGCGTCAAGCAGAAATGGCCGCGCCCGTGGTCAAGGCGGCGTTCACTGCGCAAAGCGCGGAACACATTGGACAGGAATTTGCGCGCGCGGTGCGCCACGCACAATTTGGTCGTCCGGGTCCGGTGCATCTGTCGTTGCCCTTTGATGTACTTGAACACAAGGTCACTGCAACAGAGCAATGTATTCCCGCAGCGCACGCCTTCACCACACAGCCCGCGTGCTTAGGTGAGGCAGGAATTGACGCGGTGTTGCGCGAAATCAACGCAGCAAAGCGACCGCTCCTACTCACTGGTCCTGCCATGAGCACCGATCGCGGCGGCGCGGCGCGCGAAGCGTTAGCCAGGGCGTTGAATTTGCCAGTCATTTGTATGGAAAGTCCACGCGGTGTGAATGATCCGCGCTTGGGTGCGTTGCCCACCGTGTTAGCGCAAGCTGACTTGGTGGTGTTGATCGGCAAGTTGCCAGACTTCACCTTGAAATTTGCACAAGCGCCCGCGTTCAATGCAGCGTGTCGTTTGATCGTGCTTGATCCCGATCCAGCGATGCTCACGCGCGCCGGCTATGCCATTGGTGATGCCAGCCGAATTGCCCTGGCTGCAGTGTCTGAACCGTTTGCCACCATTGCAGCACTCACGCAACGTGCGCAAGCGTTGAAGAGCACTTGGGGGAACGAAGTGCGTGACGCCTTACGTCATCGTCCGGTGGCGTGGCAAACCATTCAAACCGCTGCAGGATCACCGGCCCATCCATTGGAAGTCGGACGCGCAGTACAAGCGTTGATCGATGCTGAGCATCACGCGCATCGTGAGACTGTATTCATTTGCGATGGCGGTGAATTTGGGCAATGGGCGCAAGCCAGTGTGGACGCGCCAACGCGACTGATTAATGGTCCTGCCGGCGCGATTGGTAGTGCGTTACCCTTTGCCATTGCTGCCAAACTCGCGCGACCACAAGCGACAGTGCTTGCGATGTTAGGCGATGGAACCTTTGGTTTTCATGCCATGGAATACGACACTGCGGTGCGCGAACAACTGGCCTTTACCGCGATTGTTGGCAATGACGCGTGTTGGAACGCAGAACATCAAATTCAACTGCGCGCCTATGGAAAAGCACGTGCGATTGCGTGCGAGTTACTTCCGACGCGCTACGATGCGGTGGTGCAGGCCTTGGGTGGTGTTGGTGCGTATGCGCCCGATGCGGCGCACCTTGCGCCGTGTTTGCAACAAGCGGTGAAGGCCAATCAACCCGCGTGTGTGAATGCCATGATCGAACGACATCCTGCCCCAGCGGTGCACGCATGAGTGACTTACACGTACGCATTTGGCGCGGTGACGCCGAGGGCGGATTTCGTGCCTATCAAGTGCCACGACAAGAAAGCCAGACCGTGTTGGATGTGGTCACTTATGTGCAGCGCCAACTCGATGCCACCTTGGCGTATCGGTTTGCATGTCGTGTGGGGATGTGCGGCTCGTGCGCCATGACCGTGAACGGCGTTGCACGATGGACCTGTCGCACGCATGTATCTAAAGTGGTTGATGATCAGAGCGCGCTAGAAATTGCGCCGTTAAATCATTTGCCAATCGTGCGCGATTTAGTCACCGACATGGCACCTTTTTTTGATCAATGGGCCGCCGCCAGCGGTCAATTTTCAGGTGCTAAAACGCGTCACGATGATTTTGCAACCGTGCCACCCGATGCACCTGCACGGCGCGCGATTGATGCGGCCATTGAATGTATCGGTTGTGGTGTGTGCTACGCCTCGTGCGATACCGTTGCGTGGAATCCAGCGTACTTGGGCCCAGCAGCGTTAAATCGCGTATGGACGTTGGTGCAAGATGCACGCGATACGGCAACGCTCGAACATCTGCGCGCGGTCTCAGGCGATGCCGGCTGCCAAGCGTGTCACACGCATGTGTCATGTGCCGAACGGTGTCCAAAAAATATTTCTCCAACGGCTGGGATCGCCGGACTCAAACGTGCGCTGACCAAAGCCACGTTGAAGGGGCAACTATGAGTAGCACCAGCACACGCGTGAAGCGCGCTGTGATGCCGCACACGCATGACGAATCCATCACGATGGAGGCGCGTTGAGCGCCCGTTTACAAACGTGGCTATGGATTGCGCAGCGTGGCTCGGCCATGGTGCTGGCGGTTTGTGTAAGCGTTCATTTAGTGACGATGGTGATTGCGGTACGCGGTGGATTGACCGCTGCAGAAATTTTGGCGCGCACGCAAGGCCAATTGGCTTGGTTGATTTTTTATAGCGTATTTGTCGCCGCGGTCACGGTACACGCAGTGGTGGGTTTGCGTGCGGTGCTGGGTGAGACCTTGGGTTGGCGTGGTTGGCTGCGCGATCTGTGGTTAGGTGCATTTGCGCTGCTCCTGTTTATTGTTGGCGCGCGCGCCGTGCTTGGTGTGTTTGGGGCGGGCCAATGACACGCCACATGCATCGTCCCTCGCGCATGAATGATGCACGGTCACGGCAACATGCAGGTTGGTGGGCGTTTGCGTTACATCGGCTATCTGGCGTGGCGTTGGCGTTATTTTTACCGCTGCATTTTTGGGCCTTGAGTCAAAGCCTGCAGGGCGCAGACGCGCTCGAGCGTTTTTTACGCTGGACCGATCGGCCGCTCTTTAAATTTGCGGAATGGGGTTTGGTTTGTTTGCTGGCTCTACATATGACTGGAGGCTTGCGGGTCTTGGCGCTGGAGTTTTTGCCTTGGCGTGATTGGCAGAAAACGTTGCTAGCGTGTGCAGTGGGTATGGCCTTTGTTGTCGGGTGTGCGTTTGCACTGGCCTTATAACGGATCACGGGAGGTTCAGATGGTGTTGCGTTACTTCATTGGGATATTGGTTGGATTCATTGCGGTGATGCACGTGCAGGCACAAACATGGCCGACACGACCCGTGCGCTTGATTGTGCCGTTTCAAGTCGGCGGTGCAACGGATATTGCTGCGCGCATGTTGGCGCAAAAACTCAGTGATACGTGGGGCCAAAGCGTGGTGGTTGAAAACCGCGGTGGCGCAGGCGGCGGTGTGGGTGCCTCAGAAGTGGCGCGTGCAACGCCAGATGGTTACACCTTGTTGTTTCCCTCCGGTTCAGTCCTCACCGCAAATCAGCATGTCTACAAAAAAATGACGTACGATCCGGACAAAGATTTTTCACCGATCACGAACGTGGTGTCGGGTCCGCAAGTATTAGTGGTACCGATCAATTCACCGTACAAAACGATCAAAGAATTACTCGATGCTGCGCGTCAGCAGCCCGGCGTGTTGACCTTTGGTTCGGCAGGCATTGGATCGCAAGTGCATTTGGCCGCCGAAAATTTTGTATTTACCGCGAAAGTGGATGCCGTCCATGTGCCGTACAAAGGCGAGAGCCCCGCGTTGGCAGGGTTGGTGGGCGGTGAAACCAGTTTTATGTTGGCCAACTTAGCAGGGGCGATGAGTTACATTCAAGGCGGCCGTTTGCGCGCGTTGGGTGTGACGAGCGCACAAAGCGTGGCGCAACTTCCCGATGTACCACCGGTGGCACGTACATTGCCTGGGTTTGAAAATGCCGGGTGGTTTGGTTTGGTTGCACCGGCGGGCACCCCGCGTGAGGTGATTGATAAGGTGTATCGCGACACACGCAAAGCCTTAGATGACACGCAAATGCGTGCGCGGTTTTATGCACAAGGGATGGTGACTGTGGGTAACACCCCCGAGGAAATGGCGCGTGCGATCAAAGAAGAATCGGCGCGTTGGGCCGTGGTCGTGCGTGATCGAAAAATCACCGTGCAATAACGCAAATGCTGACACTCGATTTATTGCAGGTCGAAGAAGCCGCAAAAATGCTCTATATCCGCGCGGTGAAGTTATTGCCGCCGGATATCAAAGCGGGTTTTTCGCGTGTAGAAAAAACTGAAACAGACACCACCGCGCGTGGCGTGATCAGCACCATGATCACGAATATTCAGGTGGCTGAACAGACCGATAATTTGTTGTGCCAGGACACGGGTATTCCGATTTACAACGTGCGTATTGGCGCCAATGTGCAACTTGATGGTGCGGCGCTAAAGGCCGCGATCCGTCGCGGCTGTGCGCGGGCCACACGCGAGTATCCGTTGCGCTCTTCGGTGGTGCATCCGATTACACGCAAAAACGAGCACACCTCTTGTGGTGATCGCGTGCCAGTGATGCACTTTGATTTTGACGGGCCGGATGAAACGCTCGAGATCGACATGATCCCCAAAGGCTCGGGTTCTGAAAACAATTCGTTTTTAAAAATGGGGATTCCCGCTGATGGTGTGAACGCCATTAAGACGTTTGTAATCGATTGCGTGCTGGCAGCGGGTGGAAAAACCTGTCCGCCGACGATCGTCGGAGTGGGTGTGGGTGGTACGGCTGATTTGTGCGTGCATCTATCTAAGCTCGCCGCAACGCGCGCCTTAGGCACGCAGTGCGCGGATCCCGAAGGTGCGGCGCTTGAAGTGGCGTTATCGAAGGCCGTCAATCAATTGGGCGTCGGTCCACAAGGCTTAGGTGGGGATAGCACCGCCTTTGCAGTGCATGTCGAAATGGCTGCCACGCATATCACCATGAATCCGGTGGCGGTGAATATGCAATGTCATTCAGCACGGCGTGCACGCGCAACGTTTACCGCCAGCGGCGTGACGTATGGTTATTAAATTACATCGCGCCATCGCGCGAAGATTCAATACCGCAAGCAACGCATGCGATGTGTGGTTCATACAAACGGTTTAAACGATGACACATCACGATTTACATTTACCGGTGACAGAAGCGCAAGTGCGCGCGTTACGAATCAACGATACGGTCACGCTACACGACACGTTGTTTGGAATTCGAGATGCCACGCAAATTCATCTGTTTGATCATGGCCGCAGTACGCGCTTTGATTTGCAAGGCCATGCGGTGATTCACACGGCGCCCAATGTGAAGCGTGTCGAGATTTCATCCGCCGCGCCGGCGGGTTATCTTCCGGTATGTGTTGGCACCACGACCTCGGATCGAATGGAACGTTTTACTCGACCGCTGATGCAGCAATACGGCGTGCGCTTGATTGTAGGTAAGGGCGGTTTGCGAGAAGACTCAGCCGCCGCGTTTGAGGCGCTAGGCGGTGCGTATTTGGCGATCATTGGTGGTACGGCTGCGCTTGAGACGACCTGGATTGAGTCAATTGAGGATGTGGATATGGATGATCTCAATCCGGAATCGTTGTGGCGCTTTCGCATACGCAATTTTGGACCGTTGTTGGTTGCGATGGATAGTCATGGGCAGAGTTTGTACACGGCAGTCAAAGCTAACGCGCAAGCAAAACGTGCCGAGGTGCTTGCAAGCTTGGGCGTAAAATAAGCCCCGAGTTTTTAACGCACAGCCAGCGTGTTCTGCACCCCCCGATTCTTTGCCCTTACTTTGGAGTGAGTTGATGTCTACCCCCACGACAACCCTTGAGCACCCGTTTCATTTGGCATTTCCTGTCACGAGCTTAGAACAAGCCCGTTTGTTTTACGGCAAGTTACTCGGTTGCCCAGAAGGCCGTTCTTCCGAAGATTGGATTGATTTTGATTTTTACGGGCATCAAATCGTGGCGCATCTTGCGCCGGAGGAGGCTGGTCATAAAAACACCAGTGCCGTTGATGGACACAATGTACCGGTACGACATTTCGGTGTGGTGCTGTCCATGGCCGAATGGGAACAAATGGCTGCAAAACTCAAAGCTGCGGGAACTAAATTTGTGATCGAGCCATATGTGCGCTTCAAGGGTGAAGTCGGTGAACAAGCCACCATGTTTTTTCATGACCCCTGTGGCAACGCCATCGAATTCAAGGCGTTTAAAGATCGCAGCATGCTGTTTGCAAAATAAGCGTCACGTCGCGCAAGGCAAAACAAACCTCACGCGACCTAATGCAAGGGATGAAGCGCGACCAACAGCGCGCCCCGCATGGTGTTGTGTATTTGGCTTCAACAAAAAAATCCAAGGAGATGCAACATGAATCAACCTAAACAGTGGATGCGCTGGTTCGTCGCTCTGTGGATGGCCATCGTCACGACGTACTCAGTGAACGTCGGGGCCCAAGCGCAAGTCAACTTAGCCATCTCGACTGGACCCACCGGTGGTGTGTATTACCCGCTCGGAGGTGGTTTGGCGAATGTGCTGTCTAAATTTGTACCGGGTTATGCGGCAAACGCCGAGGCTACAGCGGGATCGGTGGCTAATTTGCAGTTGATGAATGTACGCAAATCAGATGTGGCCTTCACCATGGCCGATGCTGGTTGGGATGCTTATAAAGGCCAAGAAAAATTTGCCAGTGGCGCGGTACCGTTACGCACGCTGATGGTGGCGTATCCAAACCGGATGCATGTGGTCACCGTTGAGGGTCGAGGCATTCAAAACTTTGCCGATCTAAAGGGCAAGCGCGTCTCAACCGGTGCGCCCAACAGCGCCACCGAAGTGATGGCGGCAAGATTGTTAGCGGCGATGGGGCTAGATGGTGAAAAAGATTTTCGTCGCGAGCGACTCACGCCTGAAAAATCTGCGGACGCGATTAAAGATAACAAGCTCGATGCATTTTTTTGGGTCGGTGGTGTGCCAACCTCTGCCGTGACTGATTTGGCTGCGACGCCTGGCACGCGTGTGAAGTTAATTGATCATGCCGAGGCCGTCGAAGGGATGAATAAACGCTATGGTCCGTTGTACGTCAAAGATGTCATTCCAGCGCGTACCTATCCTGGTCAAGAAGCCCCCAATCAAATTGCCACAGTGTGGAACTTAATCGTCGCGCGCGCTGACATGCCTGAGCAGGTGGCCTACAACATTGTGAAGACCATCTTCGAAAAGCGTGATGAGCTGATCAAGGTGCACAAAGAGGCACAAAATTTTGATCTTAAGTACCAAACCAAAAACGGCTCACCAGTACCGTTTCATCCGGGTGCTGCAAAGTACTTTGCCGAGCGCGGTGTCAAGCTGGATTGAATCTGTTTGAGGGCGGGGGTAGTACGCTGCGCGTCATGGCAGTACAGCACTCCATCCGCTCCCGCCACTTTGCATTTTGTTTGAGGCAAACACCATGACCGGTATCGACGCTGCGGCACTCAAAAAAGCTGAAGAATTTATCGAGCAAGAAGAAGGCGCTACGCATCATTTTAAAGGTGCGTGGGGTCGTGCGTTGCTCGCAGTCGCGGTGGCGATGTCCTTGTTTCATCTGTATGCGGCGTACGGTAATGTCACCACCAATACCTTGCGCTATGTGCACGTGGCATTTGCGTTGTTTCTTGGCTTTGCACTTTTTCCAGCGTCGCCCGGTGCACGGGGCAAATTTTCGATCATCGATTTAGCACTTGCCATATTGGGGGTGAGTTGTATCGCTTGGGCGGTGATCGGCGGAGATGGATTCCAAGACCGCAGCACGCTCCCCACCGACGTCGATCTATTTTTTGGTATCGCGCTCGTGTTGCTGGTGCTTGAGGCGGCGCGTCGCACAACTGGTTGGATCATGCCTGCGGTGTGCGTGATGTTTATTGCCTACGCCATGCTTGGTCCGTGGTTGCCGTCGCCTTGGACGCACAAAGGTTATGACATCAGCCGCCTAGTCGGCACCATGTATATGACGCTCGAAGGGGTGTTTGGTACGGCAATTGATGTGTCTTCAACCTTGATTATTTTGTTTACTATTTACGGTGCGTTTCTGCAGTTTTCTGGCGCAGGAAAATTTTTTATTGATTTTTCTTTTTCTGCGCTCGGCGGCAAGCCCACAGGTGTTGGTCGCACGATTGTGCTGTCGTCGTTTTTGCTCGGTGGCCCATCAGGTTCCGGTGTGGCCACCACAGTCACCTTGGGCACGGTGGCTTATCCGATGATGAAGCAAGCGGGCTACGAAAAACACGCAGCCGGTGGTTTGCTTGCGGCGGGCGGATTGGGTGCGATCCTTTCACCGCCCGTATTAGGTGCAGCTGCGTTTTTGATTGCGGAATTTTTAAAGCTGTCTTATCTCGATGTGATCAAGATGGCAGCGATACCGACGGTGCTGTATTACTTGTCGCTGTTTCTGATGGTCGAAATTGATGGTCGCAAATACGGCGTAAAAAATGTGCACGTCGAACAACCCGCGCCAGTGTGGACCTTGATTCGTACGCAGGGCTTTCATTTCTTTTCGCTGATTGCCATCGTGGTGTTTATGCTGCTGGGGTTTTCACCGATTGGTTCGGTATTTTGGGCGACGGTCGTGGCGTTTTTTGTGGCTTTTTTAAACCGTGATTGTTGGTTGATTGATTTATCAGCGTTCGTGCAACGCCCAGTCGGCTGGGTGCGCGCGATGGTGCTTGAATCTAAACTCACACGTGCACTTGAATCCGGCGCGGTTGGCATGATTAACATTGCCGCTACCTGTGCCGCAGCTGGATTGATTGTTGGTGTGGTGACGCTCACTGGATTGGGATTAAAGTTTTCGCAAATCGTGATCGATTACGCGGGCGGCAGTTTGACGCTCACGGCCATTTATACGGCGTTAATTGTGTGGGTGGTGGGCTTGGCTGTGCCTGTCACGGCCAGCTACATTATTTGTGCCGTGATTGCCGCACCCGCATTGATTAGTTTGGGCGTGCCTGACTTTGCGGCACACATGTTTATTTTTTATTACGCGGTGTTATCCGAAGTGTCGCCACCCACTGCACTCTCGCCGTTTGCGGCAGCGGCAATCACCGGCGGCAATCCTTACCGCACAACCTTGCAAAGTTGGAAGTACACCTTGCCCGCGTTTGTCGTGCCGTTTATGTTTGTACTCGATCAATTGGGTGTGGGCTTACTGCTGGAAATACCCAAAGGAGGAAGTTGGCGCGATGTGGTTGAAATCACGTTACTGGCAGTGTTTGCATTGGCGGGTTTTGCAGGTGCTGCCGAAGGTTGGTTGTTGCGTGCGGCCAATGTGCTTGAGCGTGTACTGATGGCTGCGTGCGGCTTCATTATTGTTTTTGCGCATGTGTTGCAGCAACGGTTTTTGGTGGGTACTGGTATCAGCGAGCAACACATCGAGCTGCTCGGTATCGCCTTGCTCGGTGTAGCCGCGTTGTTACAAATCCTGCGTCGTGATGTGGCGCCACCAACGCATGCTGTTTAAGTGCGACATATCCATGCAACGCCGGTGTGATCAACCGACCTGTGGTTCATTTTTAAGCGCGTGATCTGATGCGAACACTCTCTACCGATATTTTAATTCTTGGTGCAGGAGGTGCGGGCTTGTTTGCCGCGTTACATGCGCATCAAGCGGCGCCCGAGTTATCGATCACGATTGCTGTAAAGGGCTTGCTCGGTAAGTCGGGTTGTACGCGCATGGTGCAAGGTGGCTTTAATGTGGCGTTAGCGCAAGGCGATTCGGTTGAGCGCCATTTCATGGACACCATCGAAGGAGGTAAGTGGTTGCCGCAACAAGAGCTCGCCTGGAAGTTGGTGAATTTAGCGATCGAACGTATCCATGAGCTCGAAAATGAATTGGGTTGTTTTTTTGATCGCAATCCAGATGGAACCGTGCATCAAAAAGCGTTTGCCGGACAAACCTTTGATCGCACGGTTCACAAGGGCGATCTGACGGGGATCGAAATCATCAACCGTTTGGCCGAACAAGTGTGGGCGCGGCGTGTGCAGCGTTTAGAAGAGCATCGCGCAATCGAGCTGATTAAAACACCGCAAGGCGATGCCATTGCGGGCGTGCTGATGTTGGATATACGCACTGGTGAGTATGTCTTGGTGCGTGCCAAAGCCGTGTTGCTCGCCACGGGTGGTGGGCCCACGATGTACAAATATCACACGCCATCGGGAGATAAGAGTTGCGACGGTCTGGCCATGGCCTTGCGCGCTGGCTTGGCGTTGCGCGACATGGAAATGGTGCAGTTTCATCCCACGGGCTTATTGGCTGGTGTGCATACGCGAATGACGGGGACGGTGATTGAAGAAGGTTTGCGCGGCGCCGGTGGGTATCTATTGGATGGGCGCGGTGAGCGCTTTATGCATAAGTACGATGCCAAACTTGAGCGCGCCACACGCGATATTGTTTCGCGTGCGATGTTTAGCGAAATGAAGTCAGGTGAGCTCAGTCCAAACGGCGGTTTGTATATCGCCATGTCGCACTTGGGTGCCGACAATGTACGACGCCAATTTAAAGGCATGGTTGAGCGTTGCGCCGATTGTGGATTTGATTTGGCGGGTGGTCGGGTTGAG
Organism: uncultured bacterium; assembly: GCA_963923385.1. Classification (GTDB taxonomy): domain Bacteria; phylum Pseudomonadota; class Gammaproteobacteria; order Burkholderiales; family SG8-39; genus SZAS-79. The sequence goes on from CAWUMP010000040.1 coordinate 10,813, forward strand.
GTAGTACCGACGGCGCATTACATGATGGGTGGGGTTGAGTTTGGTGTGGATTGCTCAACACCCTTAGAAGGACTATTTACCGCAGGTGAAGACTCAGGTGGTGTGCATGGCGCGAATCGTTTAGGCGGAAATGGCGTTGCCAATTCGACCGTATTTGGTGGTGTGGCCGGTGAAGAAATGGTGGCGTGGTTAGCGCGTGATCGCACGCAAACTTGGCGTACGCCAGATCAAGCCACGATCGATGCGGCGATAGCGCGTTGTGAGCAACCGTTTTCACAAACCGCGCGAGCGCATGGTAGTCTCGAGCCGATGCGCGAACAACTGTATGACTTGATGTGGCAATCGGTGGGGATTGAACGTGATGCGCGAGGGTTGCAAAACGCGCAGCGTACGCTCACTGCATTTAGCGATGAACTCGATCGCTACGGTATGGCTGATCAGCAGCGCGCGTTTAATTTGTCGTGGCACGACTGGATGAACTTAAAAAGTTTGGTGCAAACCAGTCAGGTCATTACCGCGGCAGCGTTAGCGCGCGAAGATTCGCGTGGCGCGCATTTTCGAACCGATTTTCCTAGCGCTGGTCCTTTAGAGGCGACGGCATTTACGTCGGTGCAACAACAAGCCAACGGGGCACTGAAGATATCGATGCGCCCCGTGGACTTTTCGCGTGTCCGTCCTGGTGAAAGTTTGCTGCGCGAACCCGCTTAGCGCAGCAAACTCTTCGGTAACAACTGTTATCCGATCACGTCAACCAATCTGCGCCTGAAAAAACGCGAGTGTACGGCTGCGTGCGAGTTTGGCTGCCGCCGCATCCCACGAGCCGCGTTGATCACAATTAAATCCATGATCAGCCGCATACACATGCACGGTGACTTCTGGATGCGCTGCGGTGAATTGATGCACACCATCCATCGGGATGTGCATGTCGCGATCGGCGTAGTGCGACATCACTGCACATTTTGGCCGCTCGGCAATCGCTTCGGCGGTGGTGGTGCCGCCACCGTAGTAGGGAGCTGCACAGGCGAGTCCGGCGAGTCGGCACGCTGCCATCCAAGACACATAACCGCCCCAGCAATAACCCACGATACCCACCTTACCGGCGTGACTGACGTGCGCGAGCGCGGCGGCAACATCCTTCAGTGCGTTATCGATACCCGAGGCATTTTTTAAGGCAAACCCTTTTTGTATATCTTCGGGTGTGTAACCATATTCGACGCCGCGTTGTGCACGATCAAACAAAGCTGGCGCGATCGCCAAATAACCATCCGCTGCATAGCCATCGGCCACTGCGCGAATGTGGCTGTTCACGCCAAAAATTTCTTGAATCACGATCACCGCACCACGTGGTTTGCCCGCGGGTTCGGCTAGATAGGCGGCTAGGGTGTGTCCGTCTGCTGCCTTGAGTTCGAGATGTTTTCCCATGATGCATTCCTTTTCGCTATAAGGTGTTCGAGCTAAACAAACAATGGATAACGTCAACCACGAGTCACCGAAAAAAACAGACGCGACGTTTTTCGTGCAGCAACCTACGCGCAGGGTGTCGGGCCAAAAAGTTCACCAATCTATTCTAGCGGTGCGGCCAGAGAAGTTAGAATCGCAACATGAAACAAATCCCACGACCCAGCTCCCCCATCAAGCATGCCTTGGCTGATTTACAAGCGTTGGCAGAGCGCGGCTTGCAGCGTGCCGGCGCCCATCCCGCCATGGCGCGCGCCACTGCGCAACATTTGGTGATTGCGCAAGCACAAGGCTTACTCACGCATGGCTTGTCGCGTGTGGAACCGTATACGGTGTTACTCAACTCAGGACGCCACGATGGCAAGGCGCGACCCAAACGCATTGCCGAATTTGGTGCGACGTGCTTGATTGATGCAGCCGATGGCTTGGCCTATGAGGCCGTCGAGATGGCCTTAGACGAAGTGACGGAACGTGCAAACAAACATGGCATCGCCTTAGCCGGTGTGACCAACAGCGGACATTGTGGTGTGTTGGGTTTGCATGTGGCCGCGTTGGCTAAACGCGGATTGATTGGTTTAGCGCTAGCCAATACGCCGGCTGGAGTAAATGCGTGGGGTGGTAAGCGCGCGTTGTTTGGTGTTGATCCCATTGCTGCGGCATTTCCGCGTCAATCGAATACAACACACGTTGAGCCGTTGGTGGTTGATCTTGCGCCAACCACCGTTGTACGCGGACAAATTTTGCTGGCGATACAAAAAGGCGAATCGATTCCTGAAGGTTGGGCGATGGATGCCCAAGGGCAACCCACCACTGACCCGCGCGCAGCCTTAGCAGGCGGTAGTTTGTATCCCATTGGTGGCGCTAAGGGCGCGATGTTGTCCTTGGTGTTTGAATTGTTTGTGGCCGGGCTCACCGGTTCGCGCATTGGTCGCGAGGCTGATTCTCTTTTTGGTGGCGAGGGCAATCGACCGCGGTTAGGTCACACCTTTATTGCGGTATCTACGCAAGGCTTGGCGGGCGATGCGCGATATTTTGAGCGCG